>JAQTVS010000266.1 GCA_028706735.1 Thiomonas sp. | reverse complement strand
GTTCAGCGCCGGCGATGTTGTCGAAGGGACGTATCCCCCATTGCTCGTACAGGCGCAGATAGACGTCACGGGCGATTTTTTCTTCCTCGCGCATCAGCAGCAGATCGGCCCGTTCCTCCGCCGTCAGCGCACCGGGCTGGTGCGCCGCGATGTCGGCGCGGATCTGTGCGATGTGCTCGACGCGGTGCGCGGTGCGGTCGGGGTAGTCGAAGCCAAAGCCGGGCATGCCCGGCGCCGAGGCCAGCGTCGTACCGGCGGCAGGGCCGAAACCGCCTTGCCCCATGCCGCGGCCACCACCGCCCATGCCCCGGCCGCCGCCACCGCCCATGCCGCGGCCACCACCGCCCATGCCGCGGCCGCCACCGCCACCACCCATGCCGCGGCCACCGCTGCCGCCGCCCATGCCCCGGTCACCGCCGCCGCCGCCCATGCCCCGGCCACCGCCGCCGCCGCCACCCATGCCACCACCACCACCACCCATGCCGCGGCCACCACCGCCCATGCCGCGGCCGCCATTGATTTCGCCGCCTATGCCACCGCCGCCCATACTGCGGCCGGAACTGGGCGCCCCGCAACGCGGGCAATCCTGATGAAATTCACGCATGACTCAACTCCTTAGTGTTTTCCAGCCTGCAATCAGAGGGACTGGATCTCTGTGAGCGCCCTGTCGAGGACGGCTTCGATCTGCCGGAGCTGCTCCGGCGAGAGGTCTTGTTCGCTTGTCCGGGCGCAGACGGCGTCGCGCAGCGCCTGCAGACGCTGGCGCAGGAGGCCCGCGCCAGCGCCGCGGCGCGCCGCGATCCGTTCTTCGATCGCGGCGACGAGCGCCTGGTTTTGCTGCAGAAACGCCCGGCCCTGCGCGGTGATCGCATACAGCTTCTTGTTGCCGTCGGCGACCGCGGACACATGTCCCACATCTTCGAGAAGCGACAACATCGGATAGATCATTCCCGGGCTGGGCGTGTACATCCCCCCTGACTGCTCCTGCAGCAGCTTGATGAGGTCGTAGCCATGACGCGGCTGTGCGGCGATGTGACTGAGCACGATGTAGCGCAGCATGCCTGCATCGAACATGCGCGGGCCGCGGCGGCCGCGTTGGCCGCGCCGGCAACCGGCCTGGGCGTCATCGGCATTGCCGACCCCGCAACAGCGGCCAAAACCGGCCTCGCGCCGGGCATCTGGAAAGTCGGAAGAAGAGGGCATCAGGTTCACTTAGATATATCGAATTAAGACATATCATAGTGCTCCTGCCGAGAATTTCAACCCCCTCTCGGGTTGAAGGGTGACAGCGAGGCCGCTCTGGAGGGCGCGTCCGGGCGCCAGCATCTGCAACCCGGCGCGGGTTGAGGCGGGGCCGACGTTTCAGGCTTTCTCTCTTGCTGCAACCTGCTCCTGAGAAAACGCCGGGCTGCCCCAAGTTTTTTCATCCACCTCGGGGGCGCTGACGCGAACGCGGCAGGTCTGGGGGCGCTCTCAAGGAAACGCCGGGCCGTCCCAAGTTTCCTTGACCCCCTGGGGGGTGGGTCGGCGTGCCGGCCCTGGGGGCGCTCTCAAGGAAACGCCGGGCCGTCCCAAGTTTCCTTGACCCCCTCGGGGGGTGGGTCGGCGTGCCGGCCCTGGGGGCGCTCAGTACGCGCCCGGCGGCGCTTCGTACCCGCGCCAGCGGGCGCGGGCGGCGGCAATGGCGCGCCCCAACGGAGCCTTGGCGGCGTCCCGCCAGGGCGAAATGCCGGGCAGGACCGGGGTCAGACCCAGATTGCGCAGCACGCGATTGCACTGATGCACTCGGGCGTGATGGCGCGTGACCGCGGTGTAGAACACGACACCGATAGAGATCGACACACCCTCTCCGGGGCGAACCCAGTCGGTGGTGGTGCGCGTCATGTGCGGCGAGGTGGCGGGGAAGTACACGCCGTCACCTGCTGCAACGTCAAAGTCCACGCCGTGATCGCGCAGCGTCTCATCGAGCTTCACCTTGTCGAGAGAGCCGTGGATGATGAAGTTCTCCACGTCCCGGGCCGCTACCACGTCGCGGTCGCGGTGGTCGAACACGGTCATGGTCTTGCGGCCACGAATCTGCAGCCAGAAATTGTTTTCACGGTCGATGTGAAACGGCGTCACCGAAGGCGGCGCTGAAATGAAAATGAACCCCGCAACGCGGAACAGCCCAGGTTGTTCCCGGTGGATCAAGTGCTGCGCACTGGCGATGACCTCGTCGAGGAACGCGGCGTACTGCGGATCGGTCTGCACGTCGTAGAGCGCCACCCAGGAGCCGGGGGCTTCGATCCGATCAAACACGGCATCGATGTCATGTCCCGCTGGCGCCGCCGCGCTATGCGTGAATGCTGAAGTCTGCGTGGTGTCGGGCTGAATGAAACGGCACTGCTTGGTGGGCATCAAGTCGCGCGCCAGTTGGGCCAGGCGGGGCAATTGCATCAGCGGATGCTGGTCGAAGTTGTGCCGCACCGCGCCCATGCGCAGACTGGAAAAATGCGCAGGGTCCACCGCATGGATCTGATGGTGCAACGAATGGGCTGGGGCCGTCGGCACGGCTGTCATGCGCTCCGCTGGTGCTGTGGCCGCACCCGAGTCCATGGTCATGTCTTGCTTTCAGGCAGGCCGCTGTCTGGGGCGCGGCTTGGAAGGATGTAAAGACAAAGATTACTTTTACCCTCTCCCAGGGGCATCCGGCAAAACCCGGATCAGCACTGCCGGGCAGGCTCTAAACCAGCCCGCGCACCACTTCCAGCGCTTCTTCGATGCGCGACACCGGGTGCAGCACCATGCCTTCGAACTGTTTTCCCGCGCCTTTGGGGGCATTGGCGGCCGGGATGACCGCGGCCGAGAAGCCGAGTTTGGCGGCTTCGCGCAGGCGCTCCTGGCCGCGCGGGGCGGGGCGGATTTCGCCGGCCAGTCCCACTTCGCCGAAGGCCAGCAGGCCGCGCGGCAGCGGGCGGTTGCGCAGCGAACTCTGAATGGCCAGCAGCACGGCCAGATCGGCTGCGGGCTCGGTGATGCGCACGCCGCCCACGGCGTTGACGAACACGTCCTGATCGCCGCTGGCCACGCCGGCATGGCGGTGCAGCACGGCCAGCAGCATGGCCAGCCGCGCCGCGTCCAGGCCCACGGAGAGGCGTCGCGGGCTCGGGGCGGCGGCGCTGTCCACCAGCGCCTGCACTTCCACCAACAGCGGGCGGGTGCCCTCCAGCGTGGCGAGCACGCAGGTGCCGGGCACCGGCTCGGCGTGGGTGGAGAGGAAGATGGCCGAGGGGTTGGACACGCCTTTGAGGCCATGCTCGGTCATGGCGAACACGCCCAGCTCATTCACCGCGCCGAAGCGGTTCTTGATGGCGCGAATCAGCCGGAAGCGCGACTGGGTGTCGCCCTCAAAGTACAGCACGGTGTCGACCATGTGCTCCAGCACACGCGGGCCGGCGAGCGCGCCCTCTTTGGTGACATGGCCGACCAGCACCAGCGTGATGCCACCGGCCTTGGCGGCGCGGGTGAGCTGCGCCGCGCACTCGCGCACCTGCGACACCGACCCCGGCGCGGACGACAGCGCCTCGGTGTAAACGGTCTGAATGGAATCGATCACCGCGATGGAATAGGCCCCCACGCTCGCATTCGCTCGCTGCCCGCCGTGTGGGGCATCCCTACCCCGACCCTCCCCACCAGTGGGGAGGGAGTGATCGCTCCTCCCCCACCGGGTGGGGGAGGTTGGGAGGGGGAAACGCCCGCCTTGGGGCGGCCCGGCGCCGGGGCCGCGTGCTAACTCGTCGAGCATGACCTCCAGCTGCGTTTCGGCCATCAGCCGCACTGGCGCGTCTTTCAGGCCCAGGCGCTGGGCGCGCAGCGCCACCTGCGCGGCGGACTCCTCGCCGCTGATATAGAGCACCGGCAGTTCGGCGGACAGGTTGGCGAGCACCTGCAGCAGCAGGGTGGACTTGCCGATGCCCGGATCGCCGCCGAGCAGCAAGACGCCGCCGGGCACCAGGCCGCCGCCGAGCACCCGGTCGAGTTCGTCGATACCGCTGGTGCGGTGCGCGTGGCGCTCGGCCTGCACGTCGGTGAGCAGCACCGGGCCGCTCGCCGCGGTGAGGCCGCCGCGCCCGGCGAACTGCGCTGCCGCGGCGCCGTGCCGCGCGCCGGGGCGGGCTGGATCGGCGCTGCGCTCTGCGGTTTCCACCAGAGTGTTCCAGGCCTGGCAGTGCGGGCACTGGCCCTGCCACTTGGCGGACTTGCCGCCGCATTCGGAACAGACGTAAACAGTTTGAGGTTTGGCCATTTTTACTCGACACGCACCGGAACGCGGGCGGCCAGCGCGCACATCAGCTCATAGCCGAGCGTGCCTGCCGAGGCGGCAACCTCGTCGATCGAGAGTTCGGCCTGCGCGTCCTGCCCCCACAGCAGCACGGAGCTGCCCACCAGGGGCTGGCCGCCTGCGGCGAACACCGGCTCCAGATCGACGGTGATCATGTCCATCGACACCCGGCCGACCAACTGCGTGCGCACGCCATCCACCACGATGGG
>JAQTVS010000265.1 GCA_028706735.1 Thiomonas sp. | reverse complement strand
TCCCCCCGACGCAAGACAAGCCCGGTACATCGATCAAATCGGCGACGGTGCCAGCATGGCGCAGAAAAACGCATCGGTCTGCGTCGTCAACAGACGTTGCATGTAACAGAGATGCCGTCTACCATGTTCCAAGTCACTCAACTGAGGCACGCATGGGAACCACGTACGTCAATGCACGCGTCCAGAAGCACCGCGACGCGCTGCGCAGGGCAGGGCTGCGCCCAGTGCAAATTTGGGTGCCCGACACGCGCCGCCCCGACTTTGCGCAGGAATGCCGCCGCCAATGCCTGCTCGTGGCGCAGGCCGACAGCGCCGACACCGCCATGCAGCAGTTCATGGAGGACGGCTTGGCCGACATGGACGGCTGGACGGAATGAAGCGCGGAGACCTGGTGACCATCGCCATGCAAGGCGAGTTTGGCAAGCCAAGGCCTGCGCTGGTGATTCAGGCCGATCCGTTCATCGCGCACGCGACCGTCACCGTGCTCCCCATCACCAGCCCCCAGGTTGCCGCGCCCTTGCTGCGCGTGACGGTTCAGCCGAGCGCGGAGAACGGCTTGAGCCAACTATCGCAGGTGATGGTGGACAAGGCCATGACGGTGAGGCGCGACAAAATCGGGCCAGCCTTCGGACATATCGACGCAGTTGCACGGGTGGAGATTGAGCGTTGCCTGGCGGTATTCCTGGGCATTGCAAGATGAACGCCGTTTGAACGCCGTTTCGCGCGCTTACGGTTGAGGCGCACAAGGCGTACGCCAAGTGAGGACACCTTGGCCGAGGCTTCGGCTTGGCCGTAGGCCCCATGCTCAGGCAGATTGACGAGGTAAGGAAAAGTCCTTACCATAGAGTAATGTCACCGAGAGAACAGCCATGCCTGAGATCCATGAAGTCGCCACGCTGACCTCCAAGGGCCAGATCACACTGCCCAAGCCCATCCGGCAGGCGCTGGGCGTGGACGCCGGCGCAAAAGTGGCCTTCGACCTGCGCGGAGGCGAAGTCATCGTGACTCGCGCGGATGCCGAACACGAAGACCCGGCCATCGAGGCCTTCCTGAGCCTGCTGGAAGCCGACATCCGGGCCGGTCGGCACGTCCAGTCCGTGCCGGATGATCTGGCCCAGGGCATGTTGGCGAATGCCGGCCACGCGGTCAATCTCGATGAAGACATCCACGGCGAAGTGGCGCTCTGATGCAGCGGCACGGCTGGACGCTCTTGTTCCACGAGGGCGTGATTGAGCAGTTGCGCAAGCTGCAGGCGGCCGCGGAACGGGCCGAGCAGAACGACCCGCAAGGATTCGAGGGCAACGCCAACGTCAAGCTGTTTCGGGCGTTGACCCAGTTGATCATTGAGGTCGTGCCGAGCGACCCCTCGCGCGACGACTTCCGCCAGGGCAACACCCTGGGGCCGACCTATCGCCACTGGCGGCGCGCGAAGATCGGGCGGCGATTCCGCCTGTTCTTCCGCTACGACTCCAAGGCGAAGGTGATCGTGTTCGCCTGGGTCAACGACGAACAGACCCTGCGGTCGGCGGGCAGCAAATCCGATCCCTATGCAATATTCGAGAAAATGCTCGGACGTGGCAGCCCACCCGACGACTGGGCGGCGCTTGTGGCAACGAGCCAGGCGGAATGGGCATCGAAGAAGCGTCCCTGAGTTAGCCCTCCAGCTGCGCTAGCGGGCAAGGATTTTTGATGACCAAAACACGACTTCGTTTCGTATGGACTGTTGGCGCCGATGCCGATTTGCACCCCATGCCGATCGGCGACGGCGCAATGGCAAATGCGCTGCGCGCGGCGTCAGGTTTGAATGTTGGCACCTTCCACCCGGCGCACGACAAACCCGGGCATGAATCCAATTGGCGTCGGCGCCAACCTGGGGTGAGGGTTGTGACGCTCGCGCCTTCCGGTTCACCCCGCTGAAAACGCAGATCGCCCTTGGCAGGGTGACCGTCGCACGCCGTCAGATTCCTGCATCCACGCCGGGATCTTGTCTTGACGTGTCTCAACACAGGCCTTGACCGGCTTGCTGTGATGGACGCGCAGGTTGTCGAGAATCAGGAACACTTTCTTGCCGGCGTCCTCGATCAGTGCACCCAGAAACTCGATGAGCTTGTCTGCGTTGAACGCCTCGTCAATGAACATCCAGCGTGCCAGATGGTGTCAAAATGACGCCATCGATTTATACTGCGTGCAGGCAAAGGCTAGGCGATCTGGAGCACGCAATGACTGGCAACGGAAAACGGATCACCACGCGCGTCACCGACCAGGTGCAGGAAAAACTGCAGACGGCGGCTGACCTCGTGGGCGCGACGCTGAATCAGTTCGTCGTGCAGGCAGCTCTCGAAAGGGCTGAGCGGGTCATCGAAAGCGAATCAACGATGGTCCTGACGCGCCGGGAGTCGTTGAGACTGCTGGCAATGATCGAAAATCCGCCGCCGCGAAACGAGAGGTTCCTTCGGGCCCAGGCCAGTTATCGGAAGACGAAAAGCCATGCTGGCTCTGTCGCTGCATGACGGGCATGACCGGAAGGGCTTCGACTGCGGCAACGACGATCTGAATCGGTGGTTTCTCCAGACCGCCAAGCAACACAAAGAGAAAGGCGTGTCCTCGACCTTTGTGGTGGTGTCCAGTGAGTCGAGCGCAGAGGTGCTTGGTTTTTACGCCATCAGTCTGGCGGAATTGATCAACGCGGATCTACCTGCCCAGTATCAGAAACGGCTGCCAACCAGGGTTCCCGCTTTCCGGCTTGGACGATTGGCAACCGCCAGACCGCATCAGCGAAAAGGCATCGGGGAATTCATGCTCTTCGATGCGATCGATCGGGTGGCGCGAATCGCCCAAGAAATTGGCGGCGTCTGCCTTGTGGTCAATGCCAAACCATCAGCGGTCAAGTTTTACGAGCGCTACGGATTCGAACCGTTGGCAGACCATCCGCACAACCTGTTCTTGCAGATCTAGCCTATTTCCACCCTCTGGCAATGCCGTTGCCAGGCTCAAGCCCCTGCGGGCTGGGCCATGTACCGCATGTCGGCGCATGGCTCAAATCGGCATCGGTGCCGACATCCTATCTTCAAAGATAAGCGATAGGACCGGCTCGGGGTTTCAGGGGCTACCTCAATGAAGAAGGGAAGGGATGAGGGAGGGAAGGAGAAGGACGCCACCGCAGACCGGCCCAATCCTGCGGACCGGAGGTAAATATTCGGTGAGCACGTGATAGCGCTCAGCGGCAGAGGAAGGATCTGAAGTCAGGCCGCAGGGGGTAGAGCCAGATGTCCTTGGTCGGCAGGGTCGGGATGTGGCTGGTGCTGGTCTTGCCGCGCCCCTTGGTCTGGCCCACGCGCTGCCAGTTGGCGGCCTTGTAGCAAGTGCCCTTGTGTTGAGGAATCTCGACGAAGGTCTCGAGCATCACGGGCGCGTAGCCGTAGCGCGATGGCCAGTTCGCCAGGACGCGGCGCGCGGCCATGGCCAGGACTTTGGAGGCCAGGCCACGGGAGCGAATCCAGGGCAGCACGAGAAAGCGCGTGTTGTTCACCACGAACGGGAGGTTGTTGCGGCGTTGCTCGGCGCTCCAGCCGATGAAGCGGTCGCGGTCGGCGAGTTTCCAGGCGCTGGCGCCGAAGCTGATCAAGGCCACGAGTTGCTCGCCGGCATAGACGCTGTAGCGCATCTGATGCCCGGACATGGGGGTGTAGCCCAGTTCGTGGTAGCGCGCCATGAACTCGTTCCACAGCCGGGAGGCTGCCCCCGCCCCGTGCACGAGCTGCATGCGCAACGCAGGCAAGTCATGCACGGGGGCCTGGACTTCGGGCTGGGGATCACTGGCCGCGGTGGACGCAAAGCAAGCTGGCCGACGCGGCTTGCTGTTGCGCGAAGGTGGCAGTTGCAGCACCCCATCTTCGTGCATGCGCAGCATGGCCACACGGCAACTCATCTCGCTCAGGCGCCCGTTGGCGCTGCGCCAGTCCAGCCGCTCGCACACCAGGCGCGAGAGCGCCGCGCGCCGCAGCCCCGGGTTGTCGTCAATGAGTGCACGCAGCGTTTGCAACTCGGCCTGGCTGAACACCCGGCCACCATAGCGGCTCATGTCGGCGACGCCCGCATGGCTGCCAGTTGCGCCGCATCCATCTGCCAGGGGATGAAGTCGCTGCAGTCCGGAGGCGCCTGCCCACCCGCTGCCGCGCAGGCATTGAGGTAGGAGCTCAGCCAGGTGCGCGGGTTGATGCGCCACAGCCGCACTGTATTGAGCAAGCTGAGCAGGGTGGCGGCCAGTTGCCCCGACCATGCGCTGCCTGAGCCGTAGTAATTTTTGCGGCCGACAACCGCGCCGCGTAGGGCGCGCTCGGCGGCGTTGTTGTCCAGGTCGAGCAGCGGATGCGCCAGGAACACAGTCAGGCCCGGCCAGTATTGGCGCATCGTGCGCAACACCTTGTGCGCCTGCGCCCCGAGGGCCGGATCCTGCAACTCGCTTTGCCAGTCCTGCTGCATGGCTTGCACCCAGGCGCGCACTTGGTGGTCCATGTCGCACCACTGGGGC
>JAQTVS010000011.1:3917-19374 GCA_028706735.1 Thiomonas sp. | reverse complement strand
GCCAAATACAGCATGGTGACGATGTGCATCGGCACCGGGCAGGGCGCAGCGGGCATTTTCGAGAACATCTGACTGCAGCGCACAGGCAATGCCCGGGCAAAATAGCCCGGATTTTCATTTCAGGAGACAAGGGCATGAGTCAGGTGCTTGTGGAATTGCGCAGCGGCGTGCTGCATATCGTGTTCAATCGCCCGGAAAAAAAGAACGCGCTGACCCTGGCGATGTACGAGGCGGCCAATGCCGCATTCGCGCGCGCTGCGGTCGATGCGGAAGTGAAGGCGGTGCTGATCGCGGGCGAAGGCGGCAGCTTCACCGCGGGCAATGATCTGCAGGACTTTGTCACCAACCCGCCGCAAGGCGAGGAAGCGCCGGTGCTGCAATTCCTGCGGCATCTGGCCACTCTGGACAAGCCGCTGGTGGCTGCGGCGCAAGGGTTCGCCGTGGGGGTGGGCACGACCTTGTTGATGCATTGCGACCTGGTTTATGCCGCCGATGACACGCAGTTCGTCCTGCCTTTTGTGCAGCTCGGCCTGTGCCCAGAGGCTGCGTCCAGCCTGCTGTTGCCGCAGATTGCCGGGTATCAGCGCGCTGCGGAAAAACTGCTGCTGGGAGAACCGTTCGATGCCGCCGAGGCGCAGGCGATGGGCCTGGTCAACCGCGTGCTTGCGGCAGACGCTCTGCGCGAATTTGCCGTGGCGCAGGCAGAAAAATTCGCCCGTCTTCCCGCTCCGTCGGTGCGGGCCACAAAGCGCCTGCTCAAAGGGCTGGGCGATCAGGGGCCGCAGGCGGTGCTGGCGCGCATGCGGTCGGAAGAGGCGCTGTTTCAGGCGCTGCTCGGCGCGCCCGCTGCGCGCGAGGCGATGATGGCGTTTTTGCAGAAGCGCAAGCCGGATTTCTCGGCCATTGAATAGGCCCCAACCGATTCGGCTGTGCGTTAAACCCCTCCGGCGTAGCCGTTCTGCCGCCAGGCTTCGAAAACCGTCACGGCCACTGCGTTCGACAGATTGAGGCTGCGCTGCTGAGGGCGCATGGGCAGGCGCACGCGCTGTTCTGGCGGGAACTGCGCTCGTACCGCTTCTGGCAGCCCGCTGGTTTCTGCGCCGAACACCAGCCAGTCTCCCGGCTGGAAACGCAGTTCACCGATCAAGCGGCTGCTGCGGGTGGTGAACGCGAAAAGGCGCTCCGTCTGCGGCTGCGCGGTTTGCATGAAATGCGCCCAGTCGGCGTGAATCTGAAGCGAGGCGTACTCGTGATAGTCCAGCCCGGCGCGGCGCAGTTGCTTGTCGTCCACAGAGAATCCCAGGGGTTCGATGAGGTGCAGGGCGCAGCCGGTATTGGCGGACAGGCGAATGATGTTGCCGGTGTTGGGCGGAATTTCCGGTTGAAACAGAACGATGTGGAACATTGGGCTTGAACGGTGAAATCAGGGCGCGGGGTCGAGCGGTGTGCGCAGGGCGACGGCGACCCAAACGGCGGTTGCGCCCTGTTGCAGCAGCACGCGGGCGGACTCGGCCAGCGTGGCGCCAGAGGTCATGACGTCGTCCACCAGCAGCAGGGATTTGCCGTCCCAGCGGGTCTGGCAGACATAGGCGCCCCGGATATTGCGTCGGCGTGCGTCGAGCGGTAGTTGGCTTTGCGCAATGCCATGCCGCACCCGCAGCAAGGAATGCGGATCGGCGGGACGATCCAGATTTGTTGCGATGCGCCGGGCCATCTCCCAGGCCGGGTTGAAGCCGCGTTCACGCAGCCGTTCGCGCGAGAGTGGAACGGGCAGGATGACATCGGGCTGCGGCAATCTGGCCGCGGTCCAGCGCGAGCCGAGCAGGTCGCCAAACCAGCGCCCGAGGGCGGGCTCGGCGCCGAACTTCATGCGCAAAATGAATTGATCGTTCGGGAAGTGATAGTCGCCCAGAGCCAGTGCGCCGGCCCACTGCGGGGGATGGAGCAGGCAATGTCCGCAGATCTGTCCGTCCTGCGCAACGGCGACGCCGCAGCGTTGGCAACGCGGTCGCAGGGGCAGGTCTTGTTGCAGGCACGCGCCGCATAAGGGCTGGCTGCTGCGGGCGTCGCAGTGCGCGCAACGGCCGGGCCACAGCGCGGACCAGCGCGAGGCAGGCAAAATAGGGCGCTCGAGTGCGGACATCGCCGCACTATATCTCCCGCACACGCGGTGTCGCCCCTTCAATTCGCCCTGGCCGATGGATCGCCCTGATCAATTCCTTGCCGCACAACAGCAAGCCCGCTGGCTGGCAGCCGCAGCCTGCGCGCGCGACCGGTTGGCGCGGCTTCCAGCGCCCTTCATCTGGCAGGAAGCGGCGCGGCGCATGGCAGAGCGGCTGCCCTTGCTGCGCGCGCAGGCGCGGCGGGTGCTCGATGCCGGCTGCGCCTGGGGCGACGGACTGGATTTGCTGCACAAACAGTACCCTGAAGCGCAGATCCTCGGCTATGAACCCTCGCCCCTGCTGGCGCAGACTGCAGCAAAACGCTTTGCCCGCTCCGGGTGGGCGCGTTGGTTCGGGCGGCAAAGCGCGGTGCAGGTGCAGGCGGTGGATGCCGCAGACCCCGAATACCCCGCGCAGGCCGATGTGCTGTGGTCCAACCTCTATCTCGATTGGCAGCGGGATCGTGCGCCGGTTCTGGCGGCGTGGCGGCGCCAGCTCCAGCCCGAGGGCGCGTTGTTCTTCACCGCGTTCGGCCCGGATACGCTCAAGGAGCTTGCCGAGGTCTGCCGCGTCATCGGCTACGGATCGCAGCCGATGACGTTCACCGATCTGCACGACCTTGGCGACGAACTGGTGCAGGCCGGCTTTGCCGATCCGGTGGTGGACATGGAACTGGTCCGCATGACCTGGCCCTGCGCACAGGCCGCGCTGGTTGAACTGCGCGCGCTGGGCGCCGTGCCGCATGCCGCACATGCGCCGGGTTTGCGCACGCCGCGCGCCTGGCGGCGGCTGACGGATGCACTGGATGCCACGGCGGGAGCCGATGGCCGCGTCACCCTGACATTCGAGCTGGTTTACGGCCACGCATTTCGCCCTCGCACCGAGCGCGCGCACGCCGGGCAGGCCACTTTCGATGTCGAACAATTGCGCAACACTGCGCGTCAACCCGGATTGCCGAAAAGCCTCCACCGGGACTAAAAACCTGTGACGCTTTGTCGCAGTGAGGGGTTGCAACATTCATGGATCATGATGTAACCGATCCATGTTGATCTTGCTCAAAATAGAGTCAAGAGATTTGCAGAATGGTGATGCGGCATTGTGTCGCACCTATAATCAACCTCTCATATAGGTCTCTGCCACACTGCACGCAACGACGACCCCAGGTGATGCAAATGCACAACGCCGATTCACCGCAACTCACTGCAGAGCGCACTCCGCAAGGTGTGTCGTTGGCATCTGAGCGCGTGGACGCTCAGCAGGAGCAGGGCGAGAGTTGGTTACGCGACTGGGTTTTTCGCCGCAACTGTTCCATGTCGCCGCAGCAGTTGATGGTGTTTTTTGCCTCGCTGAGTGTGGTGTCGCTGATGGTGGCGGCAATTGCCTGGGATGTGGGGGGGGCTTTGGTGATGCCCTTTACTGGGATCGAGTTGGGTTCGGTGGCGATTGCGCTGTTTGTCTACGGACGCCACGCGACGGATCAGGAACGGGTGCGTTTGTCCGCGCAGCAGTTGCAGGTGGAATGGGAAAACGCGGGGGTTGTGCAAACCGTCAGCTTCAACCCGGTTTGGGTGCGGGTGACGCTGCCCGATAGCGGGCTGATCGAAGTCACCTCCGCCGGCAAGACTGCCTACATCGGCCGTTACGCCCGCCCAGAGCGGCGCGCAGTTCTGGCGAAAGATTTGCGGGCCGCATTGCGCGCCCTTTGATGTGTTTTGGGGATAAGACAATTCTTAGAGTGGGGCGACATGAAAGCATTACATCAAATCCGACTGGCAACCGCGACGACCCTTCTGGGCGTCATGGGGGCGGCCCATGCCGCTGTGGAAAGTCTTCCGGGAGGGCCGCAGACCTGGGGTCTGTATTTTCAGAATCCCGTGACTCCCATCGCCAAGCAGGAGCAGTTCCTGATGGACATGATGCTCTGGGTCTGCCTGGGGATCGGCATCGTGGTGTTTGGGGCGATGTTCTATGCGGTGTTCAAGCACCGCAAGTCCAAAGGCGCCGTGTCGGCGCATTTCCATGAAAGCACCAAAGTTGAGATCGCCTGGACCATCATCCCGATCCTGATCGTGATCGCCATCCTGATTCCTGCGACCCGCACGGTGATCGCGCAGGAAAACCACAGCGACTCCTTCATGACCGTCAAGGCGACGGGCGCGCAGTGGAAGTGGGGCTATGACTATATGGCCGGTCCCGGCAAGGGCATCTCCTTCTGGTCCACGCTGACCACGCCGTACTCCGAGATCTATGAAGGCAAGAATCTGCCGAACAACTTTGTTCTGGCGGTCGATCACGAACTGGTCGTCCCGGTGGACAAGAAGATCAAGATCGTTACCACGTCGGATGATGTGCTGCACGGCTTCTACGTCAACTCGCTGGGCGTGCAGTTGGATGCGATTCCCGGCTTTGTCCGCTCGACCTGGTTCACCGCCGAGAAAACCGGCACCTACTACGGCCAGTGCGCCCAGATTTGCGGCAAATATCACGCCTTCATGCCCATCGTCATCAAGGTGGTGACCATGCCTGAATACGAACAGTGGGTGGCGCAGTGGAAAAAAGCGCACCCTGACAGCACGCCTCCAGCCGATGGCGCAGCACCCAGCAAGGCCTGAGCGCAGCGTGGTGGAGACAACCCATAACAACGCGGCAAAACATTAGAACAACGGATCAACATTTTCTGGAATCGCAGGAAAGGAAGTCACCATGAGCGCAGTCATTGACCACGCACCACCATCGGCCCACGCCGATGACCACGCCCACGAACATCCGCACGGCCTACGCCGCTGGCTGTTCTCCACCAACCACAAGGACATCGGCACGATGTACCTGCTGTTTGCCTTGTGGATGCTGTTCGAGGGCGGCATTCTGGCGCTCGGCATTCGCACTGAGCTGTGGAAGCCGTATGTCTGGCTGCTGAACCCCGAGTTGTTCAATGCCTTCGGCACCATGCACGGCATCATGATGATTTTCGGTTCGGTCATGCCTGCGCTCGTCGGCTTTGCCAACTGGATGATTCCGCTGCAGATCGGCGCGCCCGACATGGCGTTCCCGCGCCTGAACAACCTCAGCTTCTGGCTGCTCATTCCTGCGGGCATCCTGCTGACGGGGTCGTTTTTCGTCCCAGGCGGCGCCCCTGGCGTGGGCTGGACGCTCTATGCGCCGCTGACCATGCAGCAAGGCATGGGCATGGACATGGTGATTTTCGCCATTCACCTGATGGGCGCGTCGAGCATCATGGGGTCGATCAACATCATCGTCACCATCCTGAACCTGCGCGCTCCCGGCATGACGCTGATGAAGATGCCGCTGTTCGTCTGGACCTGGCTGATCACTGCCTACCTGCTGCTGGCCATCATGCCGGTGCTGGCTGGTGCGGTCACCATGACCCTGACCGATCGCCACTTCGGCACCAGCTTCTTCAGCGCCGCTGGCGGCGGTGACCCGGTGCTGTATCAGCATCTGTTCTGGTTCTTCGGCCATCCCGAGGTGTACGTGATGATTCTGCCTGTCTTCGGCATCGTCAGCTCGGTCATTCCGGCCTTCGCCCGCAAGCGCCTGTTTGGTTACAGCTCGATGGTGTATGCCTCGGCCTCGATCGCCATTCTGTCCTTCCTGGTCTGGGCGCATCACATGTTCACCGCCGGCATGCCCACCACTGGCCAGTTGTTCTTCATGTACGCCACCATGCTGATCGCCGTGCCCACGGGCGTCAAGGTGTTCAACTGGGTGGCCACCATGTGGCGCGGTTCCATGACGTTTGAAACCCCGATGTTGTTCGCCGTGGGCTTCATTTTTGTGTTCACCCTGGGCGGCTTCACCGGCCTGATGCTGGCCATGGTGCCCATCGATACGCAGGTGCACAACACCTACTTCGTCATCGCCCACTTCCACTATGTGCTGGTTGCAGGCTCGCTGTTCGGCATCTTCATGGGCTTCTACTACTGGTCGCCCAAGTGGTCTGGCGTGATGTACAACGAAACCGCAGGCAAGATCCATTTCTGGACTTCCATGATTTCGTTCAACATCGCCTTCTTCCCGCAGCATTTCCTGGGCTTGGCCGGCATGCCGCGCCGTTATGTGGCCTATCCGGTGCAGTTCACCGACTTCAACCAGATCTCCACGATTGGCGCTTGGCTGTTCGGCCTGTCGCAGGCTTACTTCCTGTTCGCGGTGGTGATTCCGGTGCTGCGCGGCAAGGGCGAGAAAGCCCCCCAACGTCCCTGGGAAGGTGCGGAAGGCCTGGAATGGGAAATTCCCTCGCCGGCTCCGTTCCACACCTTTGAAACCCCGCCCAAACTGAATGCCGATGCAACCCGCGTGCTGGGCTACAACTGAGAATCAAAATGAGCAATCGCCAGCTTCCCCCTGAAAAACGCCGTCAGAATTTCAAAACGGCAATGATCATGGTCAGTATTGCACTGGCGATCTATTTTGGTTATCTCATCAAGGCGAAGGTCTTGGGTTTTTGAGTGAAACAGGCTGGACACCGCATTGCGCGGTGTCCAGCCCTTGATTCGATAAGAAAGCTTGTGTTGAGCAAAGAATCTCAGCCATCTTTCCTGCGTGCATTGATCGCGGTTCTCTGGTCGTTTGCCGGAATCCGCAAATCGAGTGACCGCAGTAAAGATTTTCAGAATGCGCGACCTGAACACATCATCGCTGCCGGTTTGCTCGCAGCCTTCGTTTTTGTGGTCGGCCTGATATTGATTGTCAATTTAGTGATTTCCAGCGCTGCGCGCACATAACAGGAGGCAATATGGCATCAACATCCCAGCCGCACGGGTATTTTCTACCCGGGCCGTCACAATACCCGGTGCTGACCGCAATGGGTTTGTTGGCCATGGCGTTTGGCGCGGCGCTCTGGTTCAACGGCGTTCCGAATGGAGAATGGCTGTTGCTTGCCGGATTTATCTGGCTGCTTTACATTGTTTTTAGCTGGTTTGGCAAGGCGATCGGCGAGAGCGAAGCTGGCAAACATAGCCAGCGTGTCGACACCTCATATCGCTGGAGCATGGCTTGGTTCATTTTTTCCGAAGTGATGTTTTTTGCATCGTTTTTCGGCGCGCTGTATTACTCGCGCGAATTTTCCTTGCCGGATCTTTCCGCGTTGCACAGCAAGATTCTTTGGCCGAATTTCAGCGGCGCTTGGCCCTCCACCGGCCCCGCCGGCATCATTCCCTCGGTGCACGAGGCGCTTGGGCCCTGGCCGATTCCAACCATCAATACCGCACTGCTTCTGAGCTCGGGCGTCACATTGACCATTGCGCACCACGCCTTGCGCGCAGCGCATCGCGGCAAGGCCATCTTTTGGTTGTCGCTCACCATTGCGCTGGGCTTCTTGTTCCTGTTCATGCAGGGCTACGAATACCACCATGCCTACACCGTCGAAGGGGTGAAGCTGACCTCGGGCATTTACGGCTCGACCTTTTTCATGCTGACCGGCTTCCACGGTTTCCACGTCTTCCTCGGCGCAACCATGTTGTCCGTCGTGTTGTACCGCCTGGTCAAAGGCAACTTCACTGCCGATCACCACTTCGCTTTTGAGGGCGCGGCGTGGTATTGGCACTTTGTGGATGTGGTCTGGCTGCTGCTCTACGTGCTGGTTTACTGGCTCTGATTGGCTTTGGCTCAAAAAATGCGCCGCTGATGCGGCGCATTTTTACTTCGCACTGCACCGACTAAACCGCCTCCCCTATTGGCCGACATCGTGCGGATGGATCCAGCCCATTTTGTAGCTGAGGATCAGGATCAGGAACAACAGCACCGAGAACCCGACCCTGAATGTCAGTGCATACACAGCGCGATTGCTTTTGCCCTTATCCTTCATCACAAAGAACAGGCCTGAGAACAAGCTGCCGACGATGAGCAAGAAGGCTATGGGGATCAGGATTTTCATGGTGCGAACCAGTGCAAATGAGCAAGCAGATTACCTCAGATTCAACGGGTCAGATCCGTGGACGCGCATTTGGCCCCAGGGAGTTGCTGATCATCGTCTTGGGCTTGCTGGTGATCGGCGTCACGGCATCGCTCGGATTTTGGCAGTTGGGCCGTGCGCATGAGAAGAAGGCCTTGCATCTGCGGATGGATCAGCGCGAGCAAGCTGCGCCTTTGCGGGTTGGAACTGACAATATCCAGCTTGGGCCTGATATTTGGAGGCGGGTGGTGGCGTCGGGTGAATTCGCGCAGAACCTGACAATCTATTTGCAGAACCGTCAGCAGAACGAACACACTGGCTTCTGGGTGATGACCCCGCTGAAGTTGTCGGGAAGTAACCAATATGTCATGGTGTTGCGCGGCTGGATTCCGCGCAATTTTCAGGCAATGGACTTGATTGCGCCGTACAAAACGCCGCAAGGATTGACGCAGATCGCTGGACTCGTTGCGCCGCCGCCGTCAAAATGGTTTTCATTTTTTTCTGATCCACCCAATGCCGTGATCCGGCAGAACGTGAATTTGAAGAAATTTGCCGAATTTCATCACATCAAACTCCTCCCCTATGTTTTGCGGCAATCCGGTGAGGCGAACGATGGTTTGGGCCGTGAATGGCCGGCTGCGAATACGGGGATCAGCACCAACTATGGCTACGCCGCGCAGTGGTTCGGAATGAGCGCAACGGGCGCGATTTTGCTGATTTATTTTGTGTTTTGGCGTTTGCGCAAAGCCAAGGTTGGCAGGGGTTCCAAGATGCCGCCGGCCATGCGCACCCTTTGATTATTTTGACGCACCAATTGTGAGCACACCCTTGACTTCCAGTTTGAATCCCCCAGGTCAGCCGCCAGCACGCAAGCCGCGCTCGATGTTCACGCTGTGGTTGCTGCTGGCCATGTCGGCTGCGCCCATCATTGCGGCTTTTTTTCTGTTCTATGTGGTGCATCCGTCGGGCAAGCCGCCCTATGGTTCGCTGGTTGAGCCCCAGCGCCCGATTCCGTTTGACCTCGGCTTGAAGACCCTGGATGGCAAGCCCTACGATCTCAAGCGGCTGGAAGGGTATTGGCTGATGGTGATGGCGGCGCCCGCAGCCTGCGACAAGCAGTGCCAGCAGTCGTTGTTCTATCTGCGCCAAATCCGTATCGCGCAGGGCGACAACCGCGATCAGATCGTCCGTGTTTGGCTGATCACCGATGATGCTCCGGTCAACCCTGGCGTGCTGGAGCCGTTCGAAGGCACGCTGATGCTGCGCGCGGACCCAAAAAAACTCGTGTCCTGGCTGCCCAATAAAGGCGGGGCGCTTCAGGGGCCGACCTGGCTGGTCGATCCGTTTGGCCATCTGATGATGCAATTCCCCGCCAATCCAGATCCCACGAAAATGCGGCGCGTGCTGGCTCGGCTGTTGTTCAACAACGCTGGGATCAAATTCAAGCATGTGGAGCCGGTGCAATGAACCTCGCAAGCAATGCCATCTGGCAATTTTCCCTGCATTGGGTGCAGGCCTTGGTGTGGGTTGTCGTGCTGGCCGGCGTGTTCTGGATGGGGCTGAAAATGCGCTGGTCCAAACTCACCGCCGTGCTGGTGTTCCTGACCCTGGATCTGGTGATGTTCGGCTCGTATGTCCGCCTCACGGACTCGGGTCTGGGCTGTCCGGACTGGCCCGGCTGCTATTCCAAGTTCACGCCCATGCAGGCACATGAACAGATCTCGCAGGCGGTGAAGGAGCAGGGCGGCACGCAGGGTTACGTCAGCCCGTTCAAGGCCTGGGTCGAAATGATCCACCGTTACGCTGGCAGCGTCATCGGCACGCTGATCATGGTGTTGCTGGCGCGTGCCGTCTGGGCGCGCAAACATGGCGAGGACATTCAACTGGGCCTGCCCATCGCACTATTTTTCTGGGTGCTGCTGCAGGGGCTGTTCGGCAAGTGGACGGTGACCATGCGGCTGATTCCGCTGGTGGTCACCTTGCATCTGATGGGCGGAATCATCTTGCTCATGCTGCTGGCCTGGTTCTGGATGCGCAACCGGGCCGATCTGGTGAGTGTCCATGCCGGGGCGCTCACGCGCACGCTGCTCTGGACGGCAACGGTCGCGGTGCTGGTGCAGATTTTCCTGGGTGGCTGGACGAGCACCAACTACGCCGCACTGGCCTGCAGCGGCTTC
This sequence comes from Thiomonas sp., assembly GCA_028706735.1. Taxonomy (GTDB): domain Bacteria; phylum Pseudomonadota; class Gammaproteobacteria; order Burkholderiales; family Burkholderiaceae_C; genus Thiomonas. Next base: position 9,121 of record JAQTVS010000011.1, on the reverse strand, counting down.
CCGACCTGCAACGGCACATTCACGCCAGATGCCAACTGGGCGCAGGGCTTCACCCTCTGGCGCCATCTGGGGCTGACGGGAGATGGGCAGCCCATTACCGAAGCGGCGCTGGTGGCCATCCAGTGGGGCCACCGCCTGTTTGCCATCTTCGCCACGAGCGCGGTGTTCGCCGCGGTGCTCGCCATGTGGCGCCATCCGGCGCTGCGGCGGCTGGCCGGGTGGATCGCGTTCGCCGTGGTGCTTCAGGTGATCTTTGGCATCGTGCTCGTGACCGAAGGTCATCCGCTTGTCGTGGCGGTTGCGCACAACGGCGGCTCGGCCATCCTCATGCTCCTGCTCACCACAGGCATCTACCGCGTCAGCGCTACGGTGCGCAAGCAGGCGCCATCGGAATCTCTCGGTTCCTCCTTCGTCAAGCTGCAGGCGGGCCAGGCGCTGCCCAAGCACTGATCCATTTCGTGGAGATCGGCATGAATCCTCAAGTCCTCAACAACGCCCCCAGCCCGCTTCGCGTGGCCTCTCAGCTCTATGCGCTGACGAAGCCCCGCGTGGTGCAACTCATCGTGTTTTGCGCCGTGATTGGCATGTTCCTCGCCGAACCCACGCTGCCAGCGTGGCAGCCGGTGCTGTTCGGCACCCTGGGCATCTGGCTGGTGGCCGGTGCGGCGGCGGCGTTCAATTGCCTGGTCGAGCAGAAAATCGATGCCGTGATGCGCCGCACCGCCTGGCGACCCTCGGCCAATGGCGAACTTGGAGCCGCTGCCATCATCACCTTCTCCGGGGTGCTTTGCGCGGCGGGCATGTGGCTGCTCTACACCCAGGTCAATCCGCTCACCATGTGGCTGACCTTTGGCACCTTCGTTGGCTATGCGGTGGTTTACACCATCTTCCTCAAACCGGCCACTCCCCAGAACATTGTCATCGGCGGGGCTTCAGGCGCCATGCCGCCGGTGCTGGGCTGGGCGGCGGTCAGCGGCCATGTGTCCGTCGAGGCGATGTTGCTGTTCCTCATCATTTTCCTCTGGACGCCGCCGCATTTCTGGGCACTGGCGCTCTACCGCGTGGAAGACTACAAAAAGTCCGGCCTGCCTATGCTGCCGGTCACGCACGGATCGGAGTTCACCCGCACCCAGATTCTGCTCTACACCGTCCTGCTGTCCGCGGTGACGCTGCTGCCTTTTGTGCTGGGCATGAGCGGCTTGATCTATCTGGCCAGCGCCGTGGTGCTGGACGGTATTTTCATGGTCTATGCCTGGGCGCTCAAGCGTGAGTACAGCGATTTGCTGTCACGCAAGACCTTCCGCTACTCCATCCTGTACCTTTCGTTACTCTTCGCCGCCTTGCTGGTGGATCACTATCTGCACTTCCACTTTGTCTGATGCCTAACCGTTTCTCCGCCGCGCGCCGCACCTTCATCCTCGTCACAGCCGTCACGCCCCTGGCGCTTGCCGCGTGCAGCAAGCCGTATGCATTTCACGGAGTGGACATCACTGGCGTGCCCTACGCCGCCGGCTTTGACCTGACCGATTTCAACGGCAAGCAGCGCACTTTGTCCGACTTTGCCGGCAAGGTGGTCGTGATGTATTTCGGCTACACCCAATGTCCCGACATCTGTCCGGCGTCGATGCAGGTGGTGGCGCAGGCCATGGACGCGCTGGGCGATAAAGCACGGGACGTGCAGTTCCTGTTCGTCACGGTCGATCCGCAGCGCGACACCTCGGAAATCCTCAAGGCTTACGTCACTCACTTCAATCCGAGCTTTCTGGCGCTCACCGGCACGCCTGCGCAAATTGAACAGACCGCGAAGGACTTCAAGGTGTATTACAAAAAAGTGCCGGGAAAAACGCCGGGCAGCTACACCATGGATCACACTGCGGGCTTTTATGTGTTCGATCCCAAGGGAAAAATCCGCCTGTTTGAGCGCGAGGGCGTCAGCGCGAACGATCTGGCGCAGGATCTGAAGGCGCTCATCGACGGGCACTGAGCGTCGTTGTCAGCCGCAGTTTCCACACGCAGTTTCCACACTCTGTCACCAGCGCCTGCGGGCATGACCGCATCGCCTCCGCCCTACATCGGCCGCTTTGCGCCATCGCCCACCGGGCCGCTGCATGCTGGGTCGCTGGTTGCCGCACTGGCGTCCTGGCTGGATGCCCGGGCGCACAACGGGCTTTGGCTCGTTCGCATCGAAGATGTGGATTTCACGCGCAACCAGCCAGCTGCCGGGCGGCGCATTCTGCAGCAACTTGCAGACTGCGGCCTGCTGGCGGACCGCGTTCCTGTCTGGCAGTCGCAGCGCGGCGCCTCCTATCAACACGCGCTGGACATGCTCGTCCGGGCCGGCCACGCCTACCCTTGCGCCTGTTCGCGCAGTGAGATTCTGTCGGTCCTCGCGCAGCAGGGCCGCCTGCCCGCGCGTGGCCAGGAGCCCGTCTATCCCGGCACCTGCCGCGATGGACTGCATGGGCGCCCTGCGCGCGCCTGGCGTGTGCGCCTGCCGGATGATGCCGGCCAGCCCCTGCGCTGGACAGACCGGCGGCTGGGCGCGCAATCGCAGGTGCTCAGTCAGGAAGTGGGCGACTTCGTGCTCAAGCGTGCCGACGGCGCCTGGGCCTATCAACTCGCCGTGGTGGTGGACGATGCCGTGCAGGGCGTGACCGATGTGGTGCGCGGCGAGGATCTGGCCGCGTCGACCGCACGCCAGATTGCGCTGCAAAGGCTGCTGGGCTTGCCCGCGACGCGCTATTTGCATACCCCGCTGGTGCTTGACGCACGGGGAGAAAAGCTCTCCAAGCATCTTGGGGCGCAGGCGCTTGTTGCGGGCAGGCAGAGCATTCAGGCTGCGCTGCGCGTGCTCGGGTTGGACGTGCAGGCCGGCACGCTGCCGGAGTTGCTGGCGCAGGCGGTGCAAGCCTGGCGGGCGGACTGGGTCAAAGCCGCGCCAGCCGCTCCAGCGCCGCGTCCAACGTAGCGTCCTGCTTGGCAAAACAAAAACGCACGACGCCGCGCTGTTTGCCGTCGGGCTCGAAGGCGGAGAGCGGAATGGCGGCGACGCCGACGCGCTGCGTCAGCCAGCGGCAAAACTCCGCGTCGGTCTGATCGCTGATGGCGGCAAACCGCACGCACTGGAAATAGCTGCCGCTGCATGGCAGGAGTTCAAACCGGCTCGCCGCCAGACCGGCGCGGAAGCGGTCGCGCTTGGCCTGATAGAACGCGGGCAGTTCGCGGTATGGCGCCGGGTCGGCCAGGTAGGCGGCCAGGCCGTGCTGCATTGGCGTGTTGACTGTGAACACATTGAACTGATGCACCTTGCGGAATTCGGCTGTGAGCGCCGCGGGCGCGGCCACGCTGCCGACTTTCCAGCCGGTGACATGGAACGTCTTGCCGAAGCTGGAGACGACGAAGGCGCGTGCGGCCAGACCGGGAAAGCGCGCGGCGCTCTGGTGCTGCGCGCCATCGAACACCATGTGTTCATAGACCTCGTCGGAAATCAGCACGATGTCGGTGGGCGCAAGCAGAGTGTCAAGCTCGCGCATGTCGGCCTGGGTCCACACCGTGCCGCTGGGGTTGTGCGGACTATTGATCAGCAGCGCGCGGGTGCGCGGGGTGATGGCGGCGGCGATGGCGGCAATGTCAGGGCGGAAGTCTGCGCGCAGCGGCACGGTGCGCGCCACGCCGCCGCACAGCGCGATATTGGGCAGGTAGCTGTCGTAGCAGGGGGTGAGCACAATGACTTCGTCACCCGGGTGCACGACGGCCAGAAGCGCGGTGAAGATGGCCTGCGTGGCGCCCGCAGTGATGGTGATCTCAGTGTCGGCGTCGTAATCATGGCCATAGAGCGCCGCAATTTTTTCGGCCGCCGCCAGCTGCAACTGCGGCGCACCGGCCATGGGCGGATATTGATTGGCGCCGCTGCGCATGGCCGCGTCCACCGCGTCGATCAGCTTGGGGTCGCACGAAAAATCGGGGAAGCCCTGGCCGAGATTGATGGCGCCATGCTGCTGCGCCAGCGCCGACATGACGGTGAAAATGGTGGTGCCGACCTGCGGCAGACGTGAGTGGAGGGCGGGAGTGCGGGGCGGCATGGGCAACGGTCTGGACAGCGAGGTTCAAATCGAAAACACATCCTGCCCATCGAGCTCGCCGCGCAGGGTTTGTTCCACCAGCTTGCGCGGCAGACGGGGCGAGATGAGTTCGGTGAACAGGGGCACAAAACTGCGTTGCAGCACACCGCGCTTGAACGCCACACGGGTGAGTTGCTGGCCGAACAGATGCCCCGCGGGGATGGCGTGCAGGCCGGTGTCGCGCTCGGGGGAAATGGCCATTTCGGCAATGATGCCAACGCCCAGGCCGAGTTCGACATAGGTTTTGAGCACATCGGAATCGAGCGCTTCGAGCACGATCTGCGGTTGCAGTTCAGCGTGCGCGAAGACGGCGTCGATCTGGCGGCGGCCAGCGAACGCCGGCTCATAAGTGATCAGTGCATAGGTGGCGAGTTCGGCCAGCGTGGGCTCGACGCGCTCGCACAGCGGATGGCCGTGCGGCACGACGATCAGGTGCTGCCAGCCATAACAGGGCAAGGTCAGCAGATCGGGCGTGTCCTGCAGCGATTCGCTCGCCAGTCCCAGGTCGGCCCGCTCCTCCCGCACCGCCTGCGCCACCTGCTCCGGCGTCCCCTGGATGAGCTTGACCTGGACAGCGGGCATGCGGCGGCGGAACTCGGCAATCACCCAGGGCAGCTTGTAGCGCGCCTGCGTGTGCGTGGCGGCCACCGTCAGTTGCCCGGCATCGCGCGAGGCGTAGTCCTGGCCGATGCGCTTGAGATTGGCCACTTCGCGCAGGATGATGTCCACGCTGCGCAGCACCTCCACGCCCGGCTCGGTGAGCTTGCGGATGCGCTTGCCGTGGCGGCTGAAAATTTCCACCCCAAGTTCGCTCTCCAGCTCGATGATGGCCTTGGACACGCCGGGCTGCGAAGTATGCAGCGCCCGCGCCGCCTCGGTGAGATTGAGCTTGCGGCGCACGGCCTCCTGAAGAAAACGGAATTGGTGCAGGTTCATCTCAGAGATGCAATGAGCGTGGGGCCGTCCTCAGCCCGCGCCGGGCCGCCCCAAGGCGGGCGTCTCCCCCTCCCAACCTCCCCCACGCCGTGGGGGAGGAGAGACCACTCCCTCCCCACTCGTGGGGATGGCCGGGGTGGGGATGGC
>JAQTVS010000011.1:0-3817 GCA_028706735.1 Thiomonas sp. | reverse complement strand
GGGGCCGTCCTCAGCCCGCGCCGGGCCGCCCCAAGGCGGGCGTCTCCCCCTCCCAACCTCCCCCACGCCGTGGGGGAGGAGAGACCACTCCCTCCCCACTCGTGGGGATGGCCGGGGTGGGGATGGCCCCCTCGGGGGGCACCGAATGCAATGAGCGTGGGGGCAACAATCATCTGAACCGCACCTGCCAAGCAAACACAATCAGCCCCAGTCCGCCGAACAGCAGCATGGGCATGGCCGCAGTCATTGCTGGTGGCCAGGTGCCCAGGATGCCCAGGCTGGAGAACAAGGTGTTGAGCAGAATGAACGCAATCCCGAGCACGATGCCCGCCAGCACCTTGCCGCTCACTCCTTTGGAGCGCGTGTGCAAATAGGCGAAGGGCAGGGCGAGCAGCAACATGACCACTGCGCTGAATGGGTAGAACAACTTTTTCCAGAGCTGGATTTCATAGCGCTCGGCGGCCTGGTGATTGGTGCGCAAGTGCTGGATGTAGCGCCACAGGTCGATCGCCGACATCCTGTCGGGCGACAGCAGCAGCACCCCGAGCACGCTGGGCGAGAGCGAGGTCTGCCAGCGATAACTCGGCAGTTGGCTCACCCGCAGCGCCGCACCGGTTTGCAGGGGCAGGCCGGTGCGGGTGACGTTGTGCAGCATCCAGCTGCCGCCGCCCTCGTACACGCCGCTGGGCGCGTGCAGTTCTGCGGTGATCTGCGCCTGGGCATTGAGCACATAGATGCGGACATCGGTGAGATCGCCCTGCGTATTGATGGCTTTGATGTTGACCGTCTGGTTGCCGGTGCGGTCGGAATCGTTGCGCAGCCAGACGCCCGAGGCCAGCTCCGTGCCAATCCCGGCGCTGCCATGCGCCTGCAGCCGGGTGGACAGCTGTCCGGCGGCAGGCGCCAGCCATTCGCCCAGCAGGAACAGCGCGATGACCAGCGCGGCGGCGAGCTGCAGCAACAGCAGCAGCGCCGAGCGCGGGCTCAGCCCCGACATCCGCAGAATGGTGAACTCGCTGCTGGCAGCCAGTGACGACAGCGCAAACACGCCACCCACCAGGATGGCGATGGGCAGCACCTCGTAGGCGCGGCTGGGCATGCTCAAGGCCACATGCAGCAGAGTGCCGCTGAGGCTGAAGCCCGGCTTGCCGAGGTTGCTCAGATCGTTGAGCATGTCAATGAAAAACAGCAAGGCGAGAAACGCGAACGTCACCAGCCCGACGGCGCTCAGCACATGCAGCAACAAAAAGCGGCGAACCGTGCGCATCAGGCGTTTGCTCCACGTTGCGTGAGTCCATGCCACAGACGCTGCAGCCAGCCATTGCCGCGCAACATCAAGGCCAGCAAGAACAGCATGGCGGCGCCATGCACCAGGACAAAGCCGTTGGTGAATCCCACACGTCCTTCGCTGATCCACCCCTGCAACACGTTGAGCAGATTGAAGTAAATCAGGTACACCAGAATGGCGGCAATGAGGCTGCCCGCGCGCCCCGTGCGCACCGAGCCCGAGGCCAGTGGCAAGGCCATCAACGCCAGCAGCGCGGCGGACAGCGGCACGCCCAGGCGCCAGGACAGTTCGCCCAGCCAGTTCGGGATTGCTGGGTTGAACAGATACTCGGTGGGCACATTGCGATTGGGCTGCGCCAGCCAGTTCACCGGGCCGGTTTTGCCTGGTGTCACCGTGTTCAGGCCGCTGGTGGCGTCGAGCCGCATTTCCAGGGTGTCGAACGCGGTGATGGTGTAGTTTGTTTGCCCTGGCGTGTGGGCGTAGCGGTTGCCCTTGCTCAACACCAGAAAAGGCTGGCCATCCATGCGCTGCACTTGCGCCGACCTTGCGGTGATCAGCACCGTCTGTCCGGAGGTGTCGTCCCGGATGAAAATGTCATGCGCCACGCCGCCGGCCTGCGCGCCCTTGTCGATGAAAAACACCCGTTTGCCCGAGGCCGATTCACGAAATTGCCCGGGCGCCACACGTGAGATGTCCGAGCGCTGCTCGAAGCGGATGCGCAGCGCGGTGGATTGCTGGTTCGCCCAGGGCCAGGCGAACAGGGTGAGCGCCGCGATCAGCAGCAGAATCGGCCAGGAGAAGCGCAGCACGCTGCCCATCAGCCGCAGACGTCCCACGCCTGTGGTGCGCCAGATGGTCATTTCCGAATCGAGCCACAGGCGCGTGAACGTGAGGAGCACGGCCAGAAACAGCGACAGCGTGATGACGATCTGCAGATAGCTCAGCGCCGTCAGGCCGATGAGCAGGAACACATCCTGCGGGCTCGCCTGGCCGTCAGAGGCCTGCCCCAGAATGCGGATGAGCATCAGGGTGATGACCACGGTGAACAGCACAGTGAATGCGCCGCCGAAGTTGCGGCTCATTTCACGGCGCAGGGTGAGGTCGAGAAGCATGCGAAAAACTGGCGGCGAGGGGGATGGGCGGGTGCGGGCCGCGGGGATGGGCACGGAGCGCAGGGCGATGGAATAATGCTCTGCACACACACTATGGAACCCTGGACATGAAATTCAGTATATCTGCCGTCAAAAAGCCTCTTCAGACCAAAACCGATGTGCTTGTCGTGTTCGTTCCAGAGGGGCGCGGCGTGAGTGGCCTGGCTGACGCGGACGCGCTCGACGACCTGATCGCGCAGCTCGCAGTCGATGGCGATTTCAAGGCTAAACCCGGCAGCACCATGCTGCTGCACCGGCCAGCGGTCGTCACGGCGCGCCGTTTGCTGCTGGTCGGGCTGGCGGCCAAGCCAGAGTTGCGCGACTGGAAAAAGGCCCTGCAGGCCGCAGCGCTTGTGCTCAAGAGCCAGCCCGTGACACAGGCGCATCTGCTGGGCGTCAACGGCCTGGACACCCTGGCAGAGTGGGTGCCGACGGTGTTTTCCGACGTGTTCTACCGTTATGACACCACCCGCACGGTGGACGAAAACGAGCAGCCGCAGCTCGACTTGGTTCAGATCTGCGCCGTGGGCGCCGAGTCCGGTCTGACGCATGCCAAGGCTGCTCTGCAACAAGCGGAATCCGTGGCCATTGGTGTGCAGCTCACGCGCGAAGTGGCCAATCTCCCCGCCAACTACTGCACGCCGACCTACCTGGGGGACATGGCGAAAAAGCTTGCCAAGTTCCACAATCTGAGCTGCAAGGTGCTTGGCCGTCCCGAGCTGGAAAAGCTCGGCATGGGATCGTTCCTCGCCGTGGCGCAGGGGTCGGTGCAGCCGCCCCGCTTCATCGTGCTGGAGTATCGCGGCGCGGGCAAGAAGGATGCGCCGCATGTGCTGGTCGGCAAGGGCGTGACCTTCGATACCGGCGGCATCTCGCTCAAGCCTGGCGCCGAGATGGACGAGATGAAATTCGACATGTGTGGCGCAGCGTCGGTGCTGGGCGCATTCGAGGCGATTGCGCGCATCAAGCCCAGGCTCAACGTCGTCGGCCTGATCGCCGCGACCGAAAACATGCCGGACGGCGGCGCGATCAAGCCAGGTGACGTGGTGACCAGCATGTCCGGCCAGACCATCGAAATTCTCAACACCGATGCCGAAGGCCGCTTGATTCTTTGCGATGCTCTCACCTACGCGGCGCGCTACAAGCCGCAGTCGGTGGTGGACATTGCCACCCTCACCGGGGCCTGCGTGATCGCGCTGGGCAAGGTCAACAGCGGCTTGTTCACGGAAGATGACGCTCTGGCCGACGCCCTGCTCGATGCCGGCCGCGCCACCCTCGATCCCTGCTGGCGCCTGCCGCTGGAGGCAGAATACGCTGAGGCGCTCAAGAGCAATTTCGCCGACGTGGCCAATATCGGCGGGCGTGCAGGCGGCGCGAT
>JAQTVS010000264.1 GCA_028706735.1 Thiomonas sp. | reverse complement strand
TCGCTCTGATGGATGGCCAGTACCGGGCCCTCCACGCGCACGGTGAGCTGCGGGTCGGTGACGACCACGGCCACTTCGATGATGCGATCGGTGTCGGGATTCAGTCCCGTCATTTCCATGTCGACCCAGATGAGGTTGTCGTCGTGACTGGCAAGGATGGAAGCGGCGGACGTGGCGGAATCGGACATGGGAGGCATTCAGTGTGGGAAACGCGGCGGCGCGCAGCAAAGCAGGGCCGGGTGGAATAATCTGCAGTCTATTGATTGATGAGACTGAGAAGGATTTTCGCATGAGCCCGCAACATCTTGCCCTCGCCTGGAGCGCGCTATTCGCCGCCGCGCTGATTGGCGGCACGGCACTGAAGCTCTGGCTGGCCCAGCGGCAGCAGCGCCATGTGCTCGCGCATCGCGATGCCGTGCCCGCACCATTCCGCGCCAGCATTTCGCTCGAAGCCCACCAGAAGGCCGCTGACTACACCGTCGCGAAACTGCGCTTTGGCCTGTGGACGACGCTGTTCTCGGCCATGATCGTGCTGGTGTGGACGCTCGAAGGCGGGCTGCAACTGCTCAATGGCTGGGTCAGCAGTACCTTCGGCACCGGTTTGGGCGGGCAACTGGCGCTGCTGGTGGCCTTCGCCGTGATCGGTTCGCTGCTCGATCTGCCCTGGGACATCGCGCGCACTTTCGGCCTGGAAGCGCGCTTCGGTTTCAACCGTCAGACGCCGCGTTCCTATGCGTTGGACCTGCTCAAGAACACCCTGGTCGGCGCCGTGCTCATGCTGCCGCTGGCGCTGCTGGTGCTCTGGATCATGCAGGTCGCCGGGGGTTGGTGGTGGCTGTGGGCCTGGGCCGGGCTCACGGCGTTCAGCCTGCTGATGATGGTGGCCTATCCGCTGGTCATTGCGCCGTTGTTCAACAAGTTCAAGCCCCTGCCAGACGGCGAGGTGAAAACCCGCGCACAGGCGCTCATGCAGCGCTGTGACTTTGCGCTGTCGGGGCTGTTCGTCATGGACGGTTCGCGCCGCAGCGCGCACGCCAACGCCTACTTCACCGGCATGGGCGCGGCGCGGCGCGTGGTGCTGTTCGACACCCTGCTCGGCCAGCTCAGCCCGGCGCAAATCGAAGGCGTGCTGGCGCATGAGGTGGGACATTACAAGCGCCGCCACATTCTCAAGCGCATGGTGGTGATGTTCGGGGTCAGCCTGGCGGGCTTTGCGCTGCTGGGCTGGCTGTCGAACCAGGTGTGGTTCTATGTGGGCCTGGGCGTGATGCCCAATCTGTTCGCCCCCAACCATGCGCTCGCGCTCATTCTGTTCAGCCTGGCGCTCCCGGTCTTCGGGGTGTTTTTCTCCCCGCTGGGCGCGGCCACTTCGCGCAAGCATGAATTCGAAGCCGACGCCTACGCCGCCCAGCACAGCGACGCCCGCGCCCTGGGCGAAGCCCTCGTCACCCTCTACCGCGACAATGCCAGCACGCTGACGCCCGACCCCATCTATGTGCGCTTTTATTACAGCCACCCGCCAGCCCTGCAGCGCCTGGAACGCCTGGGCGCATTGCCCTCGTCCATCGCGCCTTCTTCGACCCACACTCCGGCGACAGCCTGAACTGCCATGACACTCCAGGATTTGCTCGACAGCCACTGCATGCCGCTAGACGCCAGCCAGCGCCTGGACACCGCGGCCATGACGCCCTACCTGCAACTGCTGGGCGGCTGGCGGTTTGAAGACGGCAGCATCCGCAAGACCTATGTCTTCAGCAACTATTACCAGACATTGGCCTTCGTCAACGCGCTGGCTTGGATCGTCCACCGCGAAGACCATCACCCCGATCTGCTGGTGCAATACAACCGCTGCAGCGTGGCGTTCAACACCCATTCGGCCGGTGGCATCACCCGCAACGACTTCCTCTGCGCGGCCAAGGCCGACGCGGTGTTTGCCCAGGGCGCCGCGCGCTGAGCGGCTTGGCATGGACGACCTGGAGCGCCACAACCCCCAGCGACCCAAGGGCAAGCGCAGCACAAAACCCGCACCGTCCACCGCCAACGGCCTGACCGCCCGGATCGTCGGTGCGTTTGGGCGGCACTATCTGGCGCAGCTTGACGATGGCACAGTGCTCGCCTGCGTGCCCCGCGGCAAACGCGCTGAAGTGGTCTGCGGCGACCGTGTCACCCTCGCCCCGGGCGACGCGCCGCTGGCCATCGAACAGGTGCATGCGCGCCGCAATGCTTTGTGGCGCGAAGATCTGTGGCGCAGCAAGATGTTCGCCGCCAACCTCGACCGCGTGCTGCTGGTCACCGCCACCTATCCCGGCATCCAACATGGCCTGATCGGACGCGCGTTGGTCGCCGCGGATGCCGCCGACATTCCTGTCACGCTGCTGCTGAACAAATGCGATCTGCCGCAGACCGAGGCTGCACGGGCCGATATGGCGGTGTACCGCGATCTGGGCTATAGCGTCATCGAGCTGTCAGCGCGCACCGCGCCAGAGGCTGCGCTGCAGGCGCTCACCCCCTTGCTCAGCGGCCAGACCAGCCTGCTGCTGGGCGCATCGGGCGTGGGCAAGTCCAGCCTGACCAATCTGCTGGCGCCGCAGGCGCAAGCGCCCACGCGCGAAATTTCCGAAGCGCTCTCCGCCGGCAAACACACCACGACCGCCACGCGGCTGTACGACCTACCCGGTTTTCCACCGGAGAGCGTGCTGATGGACTCGCCGGGCTTCCAGTCCTTCGGACTGCATCATCTCTCGGTGTCGCAGTTGCAACATGGCTTCCCGGAAATTCGCGCGCGCAACGGGCAGTGCCGGTTTCAGAACTGCACCCATCGCGACGAGCCCGGCTGCGTGTTCACCACCGACCCGCAGGCCATCACCCCGGCGCGGCTGGCGTTGTACCGCACGCTCTACGCCGAGCTCAGCGCGACGCCCGTGCGATGAAGCGCGTAGAGATCGCCCCGAACATGGTCATCGCCACGCTCTGGGCCGACGCGCTCAACGCCGCAGGCATGCGTGCCGAAGTGTTCTCGCGCTATCTCACCAGCATCGCGGGCGAGATCCCGCCCGATCAATGCAATCCAGCGGTCTGGGTGCTGAACGACGGCGATCTGGCGCGTGCCAAGCAGTTGCTGCAGGAATTGCGCACGCCCCTCCGCGGCGCGCTGTGGACCTGCCCGGACTGCGGCGAACGTCACGGCCCGCAATTCGCCCAATGCTGGCAGTGCGGACGCGCCCGTCCCGACACCACCGACACCGCCGCCTGATCAGCCCTGGAGCGTGGACGCCGCCACATCGCGCAGGTGCGCACTGCGCAACCAGCTTTGCGCCGCCAGCAAAAACAAAAAAAGCAGCGCGTAGACCGTGGTCGTGCCGAGCACGTCGCCCTTGTTGCCGGTGAAGCCCGCGCCATAGGGGCCGCCGAACCCCTCCGCCGTGCTCCAAAGCAGCAAACTGTAGGCCACGCCACCCCACAGCACGAGGCGGCGCAGCACGTCCGGCGGCCAGGGCGCGAGCAGCAGCCCGGCAGCGATCGCCGTTTCAGTCAGCGCGGCCAGCACGGCGAAATGCTCCATGCCCATCACATGGCCCAAGCCGATGAACACCGCAATCCATTCCGCGATCCAAGAAGGCTGCCCCGCCTGCGCGCTGGCCAGAAAGCCGGAGAAATGCTGCAGGAATCCCGGCTGCCATTTCCACCAGGCGTCAAACGCCCAGAGCAGTCCAAACAGCCAGAATGCCCAGCACACCCGCAAGCGCTCTGGCCGCCGCAACGGCGCGCCCGACCACGCCGCGCCCTGCCAGCCACGCAACAGCAAAAGCAGCGCAAATCCCAGGGCATACACAATGGCAGTGCCCGGATCGGTCGCGCCCCTTGTGTAGGGTCCGCCCAGACCCCCGAGCGTGCTCCAGAGAAACAATTCATACCCAAAACCAAGCCAGGCTAGAGCCGGAAACCCCCAGCCGGTGAGCAAGCCAACGGTCAGCAACGCCTCGATGCCGAACAGCAGCGCCACCGCCTTGCCCATGCCGGCCGCTGCCATAACCTGCACCACACCCGCCGCCCAGACGCCAAGCCAATGCGGCTGCCCGGACGCTTGCGCCGCTCGGCTCACATCGGCCGCGAACTGCGCTGCGTATTGCGGGTTGAAATGCAGACCGAGGTTGATGGCGAAAAACACGCCAAACGCAAGACGCGCCCAACTCAGGGCACGCATCGCAGCGTGATCATCAGCCACAAGGAATGGGGCCCGGGATGCCTTTGCCTCCAGCGGCAAAGTCACATGCCGCACGCCGTGGCCGGGTGGAGAAAGAGGGTTTGCTTGTTGTTCTGTGGACGACATGCTGCGCTCCCGGCAGCGCATTGCAAGCGCGCCGCCTGATGTTTGCATTCTCGTCAGCCGGACTTAAATTCGGCTTAGGGCACGCGTCGCTCAAGGAAACGCCGGGCCGCCCCAAGTTTTCTCATCCCCCTCGGGGGGCCTGACGCGAACGCGGCAGGTCTGGGGGCGCTCCTGAGAAACTCGCCGGGCCGTCCCAAGAGTTTCTCACCCCCTCGGGGGGCCT
>JAQTVS010000263.1 GCA_028706735.1 Thiomonas sp. | reverse complement strand
TAGTGGTCATGCCAGTGATCAACGGCGCGTAGACGATATAGCTGTGGCCCACAACCCAGCCAATGTCGCTGGTGCAGAAAAACGTCTCTCCCGGCCTGCCGCCATAGACTACCCGCATGGACAGGTCCAGCGCCACGGCGTAGCCGCCGGTATCGCGCTGGACTCCCTTGGGTTTGCCCGTGGTGCCCGAGGTGTAGAGGATGTAGCTCGGGTGCGTGGACTCCACCCAGACACAGGGCACTTGCGCCTGCGCATATCTGGCACGCAGATCGGTGTAACTAAAATCTCTGCCCGGCTGCCGCGCCCAGTCCGCCAGACCGCGATCCACCACGATGACTTGCGCTGGAGGATGTTGCGACAGGCGCAGGGCCTCGTCGAGCAAAGGCTTGTACGGCATGACCTTGCCAGCGCGCGAACCGGCGTCGGCGCTGACGATCACCTTCGGGCGGGCATCGTCGATGCGAGCCGCCAGACTGACCGAGGCAAATCCGCCAAACACCACCGAATGCACCGCGCCGAGCCGCACGCAGGCCAGCATGGCAAAGACGGCCTCGGGAATCATCGGCATGTAGATGAGCACACGGTCGCCCTTGTCCACGCCCAGGCTCTGCAGGCTCGCGGCCATGGTCTGCACCTCGCGGTGCAAGTCGGCATAGCTGTAGGTGCGTTCCTGTCCGGTTTCGCTGGATACATAGACCAGTGCGGCCTGCTCGGAACGCTCTGCAAGATGTCGATCGACCGCGTTGTGGCAAAGATTGGTCAGGCCGCCGACAAACCAGGCGGCGAACGGGTGTTTGCTGCGGTCAAGCACAGCGTTCCAAGGCCGTTGCCAGTCGATGCCCTGCGCCTGCTCGGCCCAGAAGGTTTCGGGGGAATCCACGCTGCGGCGGTAGAACGCCGAGTAAGATGTGTCGGGCTTCACGCTGTCTCCTGTGTATTTTGTTGTTGGGGCGGATCAGCCTAGAAATGGGCGCTGACGCCGAACTGACGCCCGGCATCTGGAGCGACCCATCACTAGATCAGATTTTGACCACCAGCCGCCCGCGCACGCGGCCGTCGAGCAGGTCTTGTGCGGCGCTTGCCGCCTGGTCAAGCGGGATGTCATGCGCGATGCGTTCAAGCATCTGCAGATCGATCAACTCCACCAGTTTCTGCCACGCCTTGCAGCGGGCTGCGCGCGGTTGCATCACACTGTCGATGCCCGCCAGCGTCACCCCGCGCAGGATGAACGGCGCCACCGTCGTCGGAAAATCCATGCCCCCGGCGAGGCCGCAAGCCGCCACCACGCCGCCCCACCGGGTCTGCGCGCAGGCATTGGCGAGCGTGTGGCTGCCCACCGTATCCACCACGGCGGCCCAGCGCTCCTTCTGCAAGGGCTTTCCGGGGGCGGACAAGGTGTTGCGATCGATGATGTGCGACGCGCCGAGCGCACGCAAATAAGCCTCTTCCTGCAACTTGCCGGTCGAAGCCGTCACTGTCCAGCCCAGCTTGGCCAGCAGCGCCACGGCCACACTGCCCACCCCGCCGCTTGCCCCCGTCACCAGCACCTCCCCTTGCGCTGGATGGGCAGCGTGCCGCTCCAGCGCCAGCACGCAAAGTGCAGCGGTGTAGCCTGCCGTGCCGAGCGCCATGGCCTGGCGGCTGCTGAATCCTTTGGGCAGAGGAATCAGCCAGTCGCCGTTCAAGCGCGCGCGCTGGCTCAGACAGCCCCAGTGCGTTTCTCCCACGCCCCAGCCATTGAGCAGCCAGCAGTCGCCCGGCTGCCAATCGGGGTGTGAGCTGTCCAGCACCGTTCCCGCACCGTCGATGCCCGGCACCATCGGCCAGCGCCGCACCACGGGGCCGCGATGGGTCAATGCCAGGGCATCCTTGTAGTTGAGCGTGGAATACTCCACCGCCACGGTCACATTCCCCTCGGGCAGATCGCTGTCCTCGAAATGCGTCAGGGCCGCGTGAAATCCCTGGTCGTTCTGCTCCAAACGCCAAGCTGTAAACATGGTGTTGTCTCCAAATAGGTTTTGATCTTGCGTCGCACAATCGTTGACACCGCAAGACAATTTACCTAAATTCTCACGGTTATGCGTGTCAATCCCCTGTACGTTCCATTTGCCTTTGCGTGCTGCGTGTTGTGCAGCACGCCGGCCTGGGCCGACTCGGTGGCGTTGCCGCAGATCGATCCGGCGCAGCCTTCAGCCAGCGCGGTGCGTGACGTGCAAAGTGCCCAGCGCGACGACGCCTCGCTCAAGCAATGGCTGACCAGCAACGGCTTCGTGCATCAGGTGTCTACCCGCGCGTCCGATCTGGTGGTCAATGCGCTGAGCTTTCTCGGGGTGAAATACCGCTACGGCGGCGACTCGGCGCGCAGTGGGTTCGACTGCTCGGGGTTCGTGCGCTACGTCTATCAGGAAACGCTGGGCACGGTGCTGCCGCACAACGCCGCGCAGCAGGCGCGCGAGGGCGAAAAAATTCCGGAGAGCCAGCTCAGGCCGGGAGATTTGGTGTTTTTCAACACCTTGCGGCGCGCTTTCTCGCATGTCGGCATCTATATCGGCAACGGGCAGTTCATCCACTCCCCGCGCACTGGAGAGACCATCCGCGTCGAAAGTCTCGATGCGCCCTACTGGGCCAGGCGCTTTGACGGCGCCCGCCGCATTCTGACGGGAACGCACACCGAAGTGGCGCAGGACGATCCGCAGCAAACCGCCCCCAGTGACGCGGGCGGGCAATAAACGATTTGCCAACGTGCCAAACGCACGGAAGCTTAAAAAACGGGCCGAGGCCCGTTTTTTATCGCCGTGCGGGTGGCAGATCGGTGCAGCTTCCTTCCGCCACCTCCGCCGCCAGGCCGATGGATTCGCCCAGGGTGGGATGCGGATGAATGGTGCGGCCGATGTCCACCGCGTCCGCGCCCATCTCGATGGCCAGGGCAATTTCTCCGATCAAGTCGCCCGCATGCGTGCCGACGATGCCGCCGCCGACGATGCGGTGCGTGGCCTTGTCGAACAGCAGCTTGGTGAACCCTTCATCACGCCCGTTGGCGATGGCCCGGCCTGACGCTGTCCACGGAAACAGCCCCTTGGTCACCGCGATGCCTTGCGCCTTGGCGGCGTCCTCGGTGAGGCCGACCCAGGCGATTTCCGGGTCGGTATAAGCCACGCTGGGAATCACCCGCGCGTCGAACGCAGTCTTCGCCAGCGCCTCGTCGCCCTTCAGCTCGCCTGCGCACACTTCGGCCGCGACATGGCCTTCGTGCACCGCCTTGTGCGCCAGCATGGGTTGGCCGACGATGTCGCCAATGGCGAAGATGTGCGGCACATTGGTGCGCAGTTGCAAGTCCACAGGAATGAAGCCGCGCTCGTTCACCGCAACGCCTGCCTTGTCCGCCGCGATCTTGCGGCCATTCGGCGCGCGCCCCACGGCCTGCAGAACCAGGTCGTAGCGCTGCGGCTCAGCGGGAGCGCCCTCGCCCTCGAAGCGCACCCAGATGCCGTCGGGCTTGGCTTCTGCTGCGACAGTCTTGGTCTTGAGCATCACGCGGTCGAATCGCTTGGCGTTGAACTTCTGCCAGACCTTGACCAGATCGCGGTCGGCGCCGGGCATCAGGCCGTCCAGCATTTCCACCACGTCCAGGCGCGCCCCGAGCGTGGAATACACCGTGCCCATTTCCAGGCCGATGATGCCGCCGCCGATGATGAGCATGCTCTTGGGAGCGTGCTGCAGGTTGAGCGCGCCAGTGGAGTCGACGATGCGTGGATCATCGGGCAGGAAGGGCAGGCGCACCGCCTGACTGCCGGCGGCGATGATGGCGCGCTGGAAGCGCACGGTCTGCGCCGCACCGGTCTTGGCCTGCGCCTCGCCCTCGGTCAGTTCGACTGCCGCGTGATGCGCATTGATAAAGCTGCCGTAACCGCGCAGCACCGTGACCTTGCGCATCTTGGCCATCGCCGCCAGGCCGCCGGTGAGCTTGCCCACGACCTTGCCCTTGTGCGCGGCGAGCTTGGCGCGATCGACCGCGGGCGCGGCGAAGGTCACGCCAAGATCGGCAAAGTGCGCGGCCTCGTCCATCACCGCGGCCACATGCAGCAGTGCCTTGCTCGGGATGCAGCCGACGTTCAGGCACACGCCGCCAAGTTGCGCGTAACGCTCGACCAGCACCACCTTGAGGCCGAGGTCTGCGGCGCGAAACGCTGCGGAATAACCGCCTGGGCCGGAGCCGAGCACCAGCACATCGCATTCCACATCGACTGTGCCAGCAAACGCGGCTGCAGCCTGCGGCGCGGGCGTTGCTGCGCGTTCGGGCGGCGGCGCAACCGCGGCAGATGCCGCGGACGCGGACGCGACGGCCACTGGAACGGCCGCAGGCGCTGCGTTGGCCGCCGCCTGCGCCGCGTCCGCGGCGTCGAGTTCGAGCAGCACGGCGCCTTCGTTCACCTTGTCGCCCAGCTTCACCCGCAGGGCCTTGACCACCCCGGCTGCGCTGCTGGGGATCTCCATGCTGGCCTTGTCACTCTCCACCGTGACCAGCGATTGATCGACTGCGATCGTGTCCCCGG
>JAQTVS010000262.1 GCA_028706735.1 Thiomonas sp. | reverse complement strand
GCGAGGCGTCCTTGCCGGGGATGAAATGTTCGGGGGAGGTCATGGGCGGGGCCGGTGGAAAAGGAGGCTCAGCATAGAGCCTGCGCCCTGGCCGTCCCGCGGAGCTCAGAGGGTGTGAATGAACCCGGCGTGGCCGAGCTGCGCGTCCAAACGCCCCCGGTCAAGGCGCAAAGCACAGCCGTGCCCGTCGGCACGGCGCGCACTGACTACACCAAGCGCAACGCCGAGCGGGGGCGTTTGGGCGCGAGGAGCGGACATGGCGGATTTGTTCACACCCTCTCAACTCTCGGTGGTTGGCGTGGCGCTGCCCGATGGGTCTGCGTCCGGCGGCGCAGCGCTGCCGTGATCTTCGCCCGGCGCGTCGGTGCTGTCGGGCTTATTGGCCTTGCGCTGCAGTTTTTCCTGCTTTTTGCGCTCTTTGGCGAGTTCTTTCTGACGCTTTTCGTAGGAGTAATTTGGCTTGACCAATGGGGTGTCCTGGTGAATGGTGAAAGAGGCCTTGCAGCCACTGAAGACTTTGGGGCGCGAAGCGGGAATGCCACATGCTATCGAAGGTCGCTGCCCGGACTCGCCGCATCACGCATTCTCCGCCCCGAGACGGTGCTGCGCGGCCAACTCCATGATGCGTTCCAACTCGGCGTCGCGAATGCCGATGTCGCGCAGAGCGCGTGCCGTGCGGGCCACATACTCCAGCGTGGTGCCGTAGCGGCCGCGGCAGGAGCGGAGAATGTCGATCAACTGCTGGTCGTCGAGTTCACCGGTATAGCTCGGGCTGCTCGGCTCCAAGGTGAATGCCAGCGCCCGCACCGCACCCTGCGGCGTGCGGCAGCCGAGCCAGCGCGGTTCATAGACGGCGCGTGGCATTTCGCGCTTCCACAACTGGCGTAATTCGCGCTCGGCCCGGTCTTGCGGGACGCGCAACGCAATGCCGCTGCAGGAGCCACCCGACATCAGCGCGAACACCAGGCCGGGCGCTTCCTCCGTGCCCCGGTTGATGCGCGACCACATGCGCAGCGTGCGCCGCCAGCCCCACACCCGCGCTGGAAGCACTTCGTCATGCGCGACTTCCGGGTTCCAGATCAGCGAACCGTAGCCGAACACCCAGAGGTCGCCCGGGGGGCGGCTGGCCAGCGTGGCTTCCAGCATGTCTTGCGGATCCCGCCCCGGAAGCTGGGGCAGGCCATGATCATCATCGGCTTCGCGCATCATCCCCGCATTGTCCGAAAAACCCGGCAGTACCGGCTCTTCCCAGATCAAAAACAAGCGATCCGTGAAGGCCGGCCATAGCTTCATCTCGGCAACACGGTGCTGCCGGTGAGGAAGCGGTCGATCTCGCGCGCGGCCTGGCGGCCTTCGCGGATCGCCCAGACCACCAGGCTCTGCCCGCGGCGCATATCGCCCGCGGCATAGACCTTGGGCACATTGGTGGCATAGCCGGTTTCGTCTTCTGTGCCCGCCTTGGCATTGCCGCGCGCGTCCTTGTCGATGCCGAAGGCGTCGAGCACGCTGCCCACCGGATGCACGAAGCCCATGGCCAGCAGCACCAGATCGGCGGGCATGGTGAACTCGCTGCCGGGCACTTCCTGCATACGGCCGTCCTTCCATTCGACGCGGCAGGCCTTGAGCTGCTTGACTTTGTTCTTGTCCTTGCCAGTTCCAGGGATGAACTCCTTGGTGGCCACGGCCCAGTCGCGCGAGCAACCTTCTTCATGGCTGCTGGAGGTGCGCAGCTTGATCGGCCAGTACGGCCAAACCAGGGGCTTGTTCTCTGCTTCGGGCGGCTGCGGCATGACCTCGAACTGCGCCACGCTGGCCGCGCCATGGCGGTTGCTGGTGCCCACGCAGTCGGAGCCGGTATCGCCGCCGCCAATGACCACGACATGCTTGCCCGTGGCCAGGATCTGGTTCTTCAGCTTGTCACCCGCGTTGACTTTGTTCTGCAGCGGCAGAAACTCCATGGCGAAATGCACACCGTCGAGTTCGCGGCCCGGCACCGGCAGATCGCGCGGGAACTCGGCGCCGCCGGTCAGCAGCACGGCGTCAAAGTCGGCCCGCAGTTGCGCCGGACTGATGGTCTCCTTAGCCCAGTTGGCCACGGTGGCGCCAGGGCCTTCCTTGGGCAGTTCGGCCACCAGCACGCCGGCGCGGAAGGTCACGCCCTCGGCCTGCATTTGTTCGATGCGGCGGTCGATATGGCTCTTTTCCATCTTGAAATCGGGAATGCCGTAGCGCAGCAGGCCGCCTGCGCGGTCGTTCTTCTCGAACACGGTGACGGTGTGTCCCGCGCGGGCGAGTTGCTGTGCCGCCGCCAGCCCGGCAGGGCCGGAGCCGACCACCGCCACGGTCTTGCCGGTCTTGTGCGCAGGCTGCTGCGGGATCACCCAGCCTTCATTCCAGCCCCGGTCGATGATGGCGTGCTCGATGGACTTGATGCCCACCGGCAACTCATTGATGCCCAGAGTGCAGGCCGATTCGCACGGCGCGGGACAGATGCGCCCGGTGAACTCGGGGAAGTTGTTGGTGGAGTGCAGCACGTCGAGCGCCCGCTTCCAGTCTCCCTGCCACACCAGATCGTTGAAGTCGGGGATGATGTTGTTGACCGGACAGCCGCTATTGCAGAAGGGAATGCCGCAGTCCATGCAGCGCCCCGCCTGGATCTTGGCCTTGTCTTCGGGCAGTTCGTGGACGAATTCCTTCCAGTGCTTGAGCCGCACGGCGGGCGCGTCGTACTGCTCTTCCTGCCGCTCGAATTCCATGAATCCGGTGATTTTTCCCATGGTCGATCCTTATTTGATGTCTGAACACTGGAGCCGATGAGGCGAAACCCGCCGGGCCGCCCCAAGGGTTTCGTCCCACGTCGCGGCTTGCAAGCCGCTCCGATTCGGCTCCGTCCAAGCTGCCGCAGGGCAGCTTGGAGCCGCGGGCCTCATCCCCTTGAGGGGGGAACCCAGCGCAGCGCAGGTTCTCGGGGTGGGCTTCATTTCGCTGGCACGCTGGCGCCCGCTGGCGCCTTGGCCTTTTCCGTGGCGGCCAGCGCCTCGCGCTTGGCGGCCATTTCACCCAGCGCCCGCTTGTACTCATGCGGGAACACCTTGACGAAGCGGCCGCGGGCGTCTTGCCAGGTGTCGAGCAGTTCACGCGCCCGCTGCGAGCCGGTCCAGCGCAGATGATCCTGCAGCAGCTTGCGCAACTGGGCTTCGTCGGTCTGGCCGCGATGCCACAGCGCTTCGGCCTGTTGCGCTTTCTGCTCGGCAGCGGGAAGCACCTTGTCGAGCGCCACCATCGAGGTGTTGCAGCGCTTGGCGAACAGGCCGTCCACGTCGTAGACGTAGGCCATGCCGCCGCTCATGCCGGCAGCGAAGTTGCGGCCGGTCTCGCCAAGCACCAGCACGGTGCCGCCGGTCATGTACTCGCAGCCGTGATCGCCCGTGCCTTCGACCACGGTGGTCGCGCCGGAATTGCGCACCGCGAAGCGCTCGCCCGCCACGCCGCGGAAGAACGCCTCCCCTTCAATGGCGCCGTAAAGCACCGTATTGCCGACGATGATGTTGGACGGCGCGTCGCCGCGGAAATCGAGACTGGGACGCACCACGACGCGGCCGCCGGACAGGCCCTTGCCGGTGTAGTCGTTGGCTTCACCGATGAGGTAGAGCGTGATGCCCCGGGCGAGGAAGGCGCCGAAGCTCTGGCCGCCCGTGCCTTCCATCTGGATATGGATGGTGTCGTCCGGCAGGCCGTCATGGCCATAGCGCCGCGCCACTTCGCCGGAGAGCATGGCGCCCACGGTGCGGTTGACGTTGCGCGCGTTCTGGATGAACTGCACTTTCTCGCCGCGCTCCAGCGCGGGGCGGGCGCGCTCAATCAGCACATGATCGAGCGCCTTGGCGAGGCCGTGATCCTGCTCTTCGACCTGGCGGCGCGGCACGTCGGCAGGCACATCGGGCTGATGGAACACGCGGCTGAAATCGAGCCCGCGCGCCTTCCAGTGCTCAACGCCCTTGCGGGCGTCGAGCAGATCGGCGCGGCCGACCAGATCGTCGAACTTGCGCACGCCGAGTTGCGCCATGATGGCGCGCACTTCCTCGGCGATGAAAAAGAAGAAATTCACCACATGCTCGGGCTTGCCCGAGAACTTCTTGCGCAGCGCCGGGTCTTGCGTGGCCACCCCCACCGGGCAGGTGTTGAGGTGGCATTTGCGCATCATGATGCAGCCCTCGACCACCAGCGGCGCCGTGGCAAAGCCGAATTCATCGGCGCCGAGCAGCGCGCCGATGACCACGTCGCGGCCAGTCTTGATCTGGCCGTCGACCTGCACGCGGATGCGGCCGCGCAGGCGGTTGAGCACCAGCGTCTGCTGGGTTTCGGCCAGGCCGATTTCCCAGGCGGAGCCTGCGTGCTTGATGGAGGACAGCGGCGAAGCGCCGGTGCCGCCGTCATGCCCGGCGATGACCACATGATCGGCCTTGGCCTTGGCCACCCCGGTGGCCACCGTGCCCACCCCGCTTTCGGCCACCAGCTTGACGCTGATGGACGCGCGGGAATTGGCGTTCTTCAG
>JAQTVS010000261.1 GCA_028706735.1 Thiomonas sp. | reverse complement strand
CCACCCAAGGTCGAGGCCGAGACCATTGAGGCGATCCGCAGCCTTGAAGGCGACTATCGCTTCGAGGTGTATATGTCGCTGAGCTGCCATAACTGCCCGGACGTGGTGCAGGCGCTGTCGCTCATGGCCGTGCTCAACCCGCGTGTGCAGACGGTGGTGATCGACGGTGCGCTGTATCAGGGCGAGGTCGAGTCGCGGCAGATCATGGCGGTGCCCACTGTGTACCTGAATGGCGAACTGTTCGGCAGTGGGCGCATGGATGTGGAGGAGATCGTCGCCCGGCTCGATGCGGGCGCGGCGCAGCGCGACGCGGCCAAGCTCAACGCCAAAGAGCCGTTCGACGTGCTCATCGTCGGCGGCGGCCCCGCGGGCGCCGCTGCGGCGGTGTATGCCGCGCGCAAGGGCATCCGCGTGGGCATCGCGGCGGAGCGTTTCGGCGGGCAGGTGAACGATACCCTCGCCATCGAAAACTACATCTCGGTGCTCGAGACCGACGGCCCGAAATTCGGCATGGCGCTCGAAGCGCATGTGCGGCAATACGGCGTGGAGATCCTCAATCTGCAGCGCGCGGAAAAGCTGATCCCCGCAACGCAACCCGGTGGCATGATCGGGGTGCAACTCGCCAACGGCGGCGTGCTGCAGGCGCGCAGCGTCATCCTCTCCACCGGTGCGCGCTGGCGCAATGTGAACGTGCCGGGCGAAGCGCAGTACCGCAACAAGGGCGTGGCGTACTGCCCGCATTGCGACGGACCGCTGTTCAAGGGCAAGCGTGTGAGCGTGATTGGCGGCGGCAACTCCGGCGTCGAGGCGGCGATCGACCTTGCGGGCCTCGTGGGCCATGTCACGCTGCTCGAATTCGCGCCCGAGCTGCGCGCCGACGCGGTGCTGGTGAGCAAGCTGCGCAGCCTGCCCAACGTCACGATCCACACCAATGCGCAAACCACCGAGATTACAGGCGACGGCAGCAAGGTGAACGGCCTGGACTACACCGACCGCGCAAGTGGCGCCAGCCATCATCTGGAGCTGGAGGGCGTGTTCGTGCAGATCGGCCTTGTGCCCAACACCGAGTGGCTCAAGGGCGTGGTGGAACTGAGCAAGTTCGGCGAAATCGTGGTGGATGCCAAGGGCCAGACCTCGCTGCCAGGCGTGCTGGCCGCGGGCGACGTCACCACCGTGCCGTACAAGCAGATCATCATCGCCGCAGGCGACGGCGCGAAGGCGGCGCTCAGCGCCTTTGACTATCTCATCCGCACGCCGCTGCCGCAGACCAGCGAGGCCGTGGCCGCCTGACCAAGAAGCGGGGGCGCGGAGCCGCCGATACACTGCGCACAACACGTTTGCACTGCGAGAACCGACATGTTGTTGATGGTTTTATCCCCCGCCAAATCGCTCGACTACACCAGCCCGCCCACCACGCAGATTGCCACCCAGCCGCAGTTCGTCAAACAGGCCAAGACCCTGATCGACGGACTGCGGCAGCAGACTCCTCAGCAGCTCAGCGCGCTGATGGGCATCTCCGACAAGCTGGCTGCGCTCAACGCCGCGCGCTTTGCTGAATGGAAGCCCAGCTTCACTCCGCAAGACAGCAAGCAGGCAGTGCTGGCGTTCAATGGCGATGTGTATGAAGGGCTGGACGCCCCCAGTCTGAGCGAGGCCGATCTGCAGTGGGCGCAACAGCACCTGCGCGTGCTCAGCGGCCTGTACGGACTGCTGCGGCCACTCGATCTCATGCGGCCTTACCGGCTGGAAATGGGCACGGCCTGGCCCAACGCCAAGGGCAAGGATCTGTATGCCTATTGGGGCGCGCAGATCGCCAAGACGCTGGACGCCGAACTCGCCGCAGGTGAACGCGAAGGTGAGGGCGAGCCGGTGCTGGTGAATCTGGCTTCGGACGAATACTTCCGCAGCGTGGACCGCAAGGCGCTCAAGGCGCGGGTGGTGCAGCCGGTGTTCCAGGACGGCACACCGCAGACCGGCTACAAGATTGTGAGCTTTTACGCCAAGCGCGCGCGCGGGCTGATGGCGCGCCATGTCATCAAGAACCGGCTGACCGAGGTCGAGCAGCTCAAAGGCTTCACCAGCGAGGGCTACCGCTTCGTGCCCGAAGCGTCCAAGGCGGATCAGTGGGTGTTCCGTCGCGACAAGGCGGGGGCTTGAAACGCATGGCAGAGCCACTCGTGATGTATGGCATCGGCAATTGCGACACCGTCAAACGCGCCCGGCAGTGGCTGGATGCGCAAGGCGTGGACTACCGCTTTGTCGATTTCAAAAAGGCGCCTCCAGGGGCTGCACAGATTGCGGCCTGGGCAAGCGCCGCGGGCTGGGAAACGGTGCTGAACAAACGCGGCACGGCCTGGCGCAAACTCGACGCCGCAACGCAGGCCAGCGTGGTGGACGCCGCCAGCGCCGCGGCGGTTCTGGCGCAACACCCGAGCGCCATCAAACGCCCTGTGGTTGAGGGCGGAAAAACGCTGCTGGTGGGGTTTGACGCAGCGCAGTGGAGCGCCGTCTTGTCAGGACAGGCGCTGCGCCAGATAGGCGCCTAAAGCCAGCAGCGTGAGGGTGGGCGGCAAACCCCAAGACTCGGGGATGACCGAGGCGTCGCACACATGCAGGTTGGGGCTGTGGCAGCTCAGGTTCTCGTCCACCATGTCCCCGAGCCGCACGCTGCCGCCGGGGTGCGCGGCCACCCAGGGTGAGACATAGGGCTTGCCAGCGCCAGCGGTCCGAAGCACGGCCCGCGCCTGCGCCACGCCCGCCTGCATGCGCTGCTTGTCTGCCGGGCCGAAACGCCGCCAGGGGCGAGCGCGCGCGTCGATGCGGCCCTCGATATCGTCGCGGATTTTCACCATGATCATCGCGGTATGGCCAAAGCTGAGCCATTGATCCGGCCGTCCTGCCGCCCAAGTAAAGGCGCGGAAAAAATTGCCCGGAATGGTGATGTCCGACAGCATGTAGCCCGCGTCCGCATCGAAGTAACCTGCGGACATCGAGATCTCCTGCGCGGAGCGGGCGATCGGCACATGGCCCATGACAATGCGCAGCGGGTCGCAGAAAAAGCCGTCACCGGCCTGCGCCACGCCGCTGTGCTGCAGGATGGCCGGGCTGGCAATGCCTCCGGCGCTGAGAATCACCCGGCCAGCGCGGAAGGTCTGCAACACGCCATTACTGCGCGCTTCCACCCCGATCGCCCGGCCCTCTGAGCGCCCCCAGGGCCGGGCTACGCCCAGCCCGCCCCCCGTGGGGGGTAAGGAAACTTGAGGCGGCCCTGCGTTTTCTTGAGAGAACAACACGCGCAGCACCTGGACGCCGGTGTGCAGGTGCGCGCCGTCCTTTACCGCCTGTTGCAGCAATTCGTGACTCGACCAAAACGCCTCGGGCGGGCAGGCGCCGAGCGCGCAGTGTGACTGGTCGATCATCTTGGGCAGGGGCTGCCACGGCAGGCCGAGCGACTGGCCCGCCTGCATCAGCCGGGAGACAACCGGCGCAAGCAAGTCGGGGCGCAGCGGTGCGTGCGGCAACTCGGCCAGAACCTGTTCCAGGGCGTGGCTGAGATCGACCCCATGCCGCGCGAACAGTCCCAGTGGCGGAGGCGTGGCGGTGTGGTAGAAAGTGACCGATCCGCCGCCCACCCGCAGGCTGCGCAGCAGCACCACGCCAGGTGCAATTTGCATGGCCTCCTTGCGGCGCAGCAGCTTGAGCAGGTTGGTGCCTGGAGACGGGCCGGCGCCCTGCTCCAGAATGCTGACCCGCGCGCCAGCACGAGCCAGATCCCGCGCCACCCTGGCCCCTGCCGGGCCGGAGCCGACCACGAGCACGTCGGGTATCGGCGCGGTGTCAGCCATGCGGGCGCGATGCGCAGAGAACGCTCAGGCGGCCAGCAGTTGCCGCAGCACGAAGGGCAGAATGCCGCCGTGCTGGTAGTAATCGACCTCGATCGGGGTGTCGATGCGCAGCTTGAGCTTGACCTCTTTCTTGCTGCCATCAGCGCGGGTGATGACCAGCAGCGCGTCCTGTTGCGGGCGCAGCGTGTCGCCCAGTTCGATGGCGAAGGTTTCGTCGCCCTGGATGCCCAGCGACTCCCACGAATCATTGCCGAGGAACTGCAGAGGCAGCACGCCCATGCCCACCAGGTTGGAGCGGTGGATGCGCTCGAAGCTGCGCGCCACCACCGCCTTTACGCCCAGCAGTTGCGTGCCCTTGGCGGCCCAGTCGCGGCTGGAGCCGGTGCCGTATTCCTCGCCCGCGAAAATCACCGTGGGCGTGCCCTCTTGGACGTACTGCATCGCCGCGTCATAGATGAACATCTTCTTGCCCGAGGGCTGGAACAGCGTGACGCCACCTTCCTCGCGCGAGCCGTCGGCGCCTGCCGGGATCATCAGGTTCTTGATGCGCACGTTGGCGAAGGTGCCGCGCATCATCACCTCATGGTTGCCGCGGCGCGAGCCGTAGGAATTGAAGTCGGCCTTGAGCACGCCATTGGCCTGCAGCCACTGACCTGCGGGCGAACTGTCCTTGATCGAACCGGCCGGGGAGATGTGGTCGGTGGTGATCGAGTCGCCG
>JAQTVS010000260.1 GCA_028706735.1 Thiomonas sp. | reverse complement strand
CGCATCGAGTCATTGATGCAAAGCCACAAATCGCTGCTGGCCTACACCTCGCACGAACTCCGCACCCCGCTCACGCGGCTGCGCCTGAGCCTGGAAACCCTGGCGGCGCCCGTGCCCGCAGCCGCCCGCGACATCGCAGTGCGCGCGGCCAAGCACGACCTCACCGAACTTGACGCGCTGATCGACGACATCCTGCTCGCCAGCCGCCTGGACGCCGCGCCGGGACAGTTGCTGCAAATTGAGGAGATCGACCTGCTGGCGCTGGTGGCCGAGGAAGCGGCACGGTTCGACGTGGAGGTGCATGGCGACTGGATCACCCTGCAGGGCGACGAGCGCCTGCTGCGCCGCGCGGTGCGCAATCTGCTGGACAACGCCCGGCGACATGCTCCGGGGGCGGCGCCGCAGGTCAGCCTGGCTGCGGTCGATGGCGGCGGCATCGTGCGCGTCTGCGATCAGGGGCCGGGCGTGCCCGCCGCCGACGTGCAGCGCATTTTCGAGCCCTTTGTCCGCCTGCCTGGACGGGGCGACGGCACCGGCCTGGGCCTGCCGCTGGTGCGGCGCATCGCCCGCCAGCACGGCGGCGACGCCCGCTGCCTGCCGCAAGGCAGCGGCGGCGCCTGCTTCGAGATCTGGATCGGGCGCAAGCCCTGACCACAGCGCGCTCACCCGTCCCACCCCACGCCGCCCGGCGGCGCGCGTGCGCCCGCGCATGGCACAAATCTTGTATGCGCTGCGCGAAGTTTTCATATCATCGCGTCGTCGCAAGCCAACAGAAAACAGAAAGAGAGGATCGTGCCTCCGGCCGCGAGTCGGCATTGCCGCGCAGCCACGCAGGCGCCTGTGGCACAGGCGAGCCCATCCAACCGTCCCTGGCGAGAAAATCAACCGGCGTCCGCTGCCCTGCGCGGCTGCGCCCACAACGTGTCGTTCACAATCCCATGGAGTCCCTAATGTCCTACAGCCTTCGTTTGTCCACCACTGCGCGCCTGCTCGGCGCCGCAGCCAGTCTTGCCGTTCTCGGCGCCGCCTTCGGCCCCGTGGCGTCAGCGACCACCACCCTGCCGCAAAAATACAAAGAACAAGGTCATCTGACCATCGCCGCCGACGCCACCTACGCGCCAATGGAGTTCATCGCCAAGGACGGCAAAACCCTCGTCGGCGCGGACGTTGACCTGGGCAAGGCCATCGCCAAGGAACTCGGCGTCAAGGCGGATTTCGTCAACGCCAGTTTCGACAGCATCATTCCGGCGCTGCAGTCGGGCAAGTACGACATGAGCATGTCGTCGTTCACCATCACCAAGAAACGCGAGGAAGTGGTGGACTTCGTCAGCTACATGACCGCCGGCACCTCGTTCTACGTCAAGGCCAAGGGCGGCGCCAAGGTCAATGGCCTGGCCGATCTGTGCGGCATGACCGTGGCCGTCGAGAAGGGCACGACCCAGGCCGATGACGCCAACAAGCAGAGCAAGGAATGCGTGTCTGCCGGCAAGAAAGCCGTCACCGTGTCGGTGTTCCCAGACCAGAACGGCGCCAACCTCGCCATCGCCAGCGGCCGCGCGCAGGTCGGCATGGCCGACTCGCCGGTGGCCGCCTGGATCGTCGAGGAATCGCGCGGCCAGTTCAAGCTGACTGGCGAAGCCTACAACTCCGCGCCCTATGGCGTCGCCATTCCGAAGAACAGCGGCCTGGCCGAGCCCGTGCTGGCCGCGCTGAAGAAAGTGATCGCCAGCGGCGAATATGCCAAGATCCTGCACAAGTGGGGCATCACCCAAGGCGGCATCAAAGACCCGGCAATCAACCCAGACGTGCAGTAAGCGCCAACGCCGCCAATCTCCGCTGTCGGCCTGATAAGGCTCAGCGCCATGCCCCCAGACGACACAAAGCGACATCCGACGCAGGACATGCAACAGCAGCGACACTTGCTCGTCCTGCGTCTTCCTCTCTTATCCTCATCGGTTCAAGGAATTGAATGATGTTTCCTGTTCTCCGAGGCCTCGCCTCGCTTCGCCACGGCTTGACCGCCCTTAGCACGATCGCACTGGGCATGACCCTGGCCTCTTCGGCTGCGGCCGCCACCATCGTGCTGCCCGCCAAGTACCAGCAGCAGGGCGAATTGGCTTTCGCGTTCAACGCCGCCTACGCGCCCATGGAATTCATCGCCAAGGACGGCAAGACCATGATCGGCCTCGACATCGATCTGGCCAGCGCCATTGCAAAAAAACTCGGTGTCAAGGCCAAATTTGTTCAAGCTGGTTTTGACACCATCATCCCCGGGCTGCAATCGGGCAAGTACGACTTGAGCATGTCGTCTTTCACCATCACCAAGAAGCGCGAGGAGGTGATGGACTTCGTCAGCTATTTCACTGCCGGCACGTCCTTTTACGTCAAGGCCAAGGGCGGCCCCGCGGTTGCCTCGTTGGGGGATCTGTGCGGCCTGAGCGTGGCTGTAACCAAGGGCACGATTCAATCCGATGACGCCACCAAGCAGAACCAGGAGTGCAAGGCTGCGGGCAAGAAGGGCGTGGACGTGCAGTTTTATCCCGACCAAAACGCGGCCAACCTGGCCATGGCCAGCGGCCGCGCACAAGTGTGCATGGCCGACTCGCCAGTGGCAGCGTGGATCGTCAAGGAGTCGCGTGGCAAGTTCAAGCTCTCCGGCGTGCCATACAACTCCGCCCCCTATGGCATCGTCATTCCCAAGAACAGCGGTCTGACCGAACCGGTGCTGCAAGCGGTCAAGGCTGTCATGGCCGATGGCGAGTACACCAAAATCCTGACAAAGTGGGGCGCTGAACAGGGTGCAATCACCACGCCTGAAATCAACCCTGCCGTGCAGTAAGTTAAATCCCCCGCCGTGGCCGCGCGCCACAGCGGGTCGCCTGATCGATTCCATTCCATGCGACCTGACGACATCAAGGCCATCCCTGCACGACACCCCGGACGCTGGATCGCAGCCGCTGCGGTGTTTGTGCTGGTGCTGGCAATGGCTTACTCCTTCACCACCAACCCGCGCTTCGAGTGGTCGGTGGTGGGGGAATATTTCTTTTCCGTGCGCGTGCTGCACGGCCTGCTGCTGACCCTCGAACTCACGGTCATTTCCATGCTCATCGGCGTGGTCCTGGGCGTGCTGTTGGCGGTGATGCGGCTGTCACTCAACCCGCTGGTCTCCGGCGCGAGCAGGTTCTACATCTGGCTGTTTCGCGGCACGCCGGTGCTGGTGCAGATTCTGTTCTGGTTCAACATCACCGCGCTCTATCCCAACATCGGCATCGGCGCCTGGAGCCTCGACGCCAACAATCTGATCACTCCGTTCATCGCCGCCATTCTGGCGCTCGGCCTCAACGAGGGCGCTTACATGGCCGAAATCGTCCGCGCCGGCATTCTGTCGGTGGATGAAGGCCAGAGCGAAGCCGGGGCTGCTTTAGGCATGTCACGGCTGAAAATCATGCTGCGCATCGTGCTGCCGCAGGCCATGCGGGTCATCGTTCCGCCCACCGGCAACGAGGCCATTTCGATGCTCAAGACCACGTCGCTGGTCAGTGTCATTGCCGTCAGCGATCTGCTGTATTCGGTGCAACTGATCTACGCCGTGAACTACCGCACCATTCCGCTGCTTCTGGTGGCCAGCATCTGGTACCTGCTGGTGACCACCCTGCTGTCCATCGGCCAGTTCTACATCGAGCGGCATTTCGGGCGCAGCGCCACCCGCAAGGCGTCACTGACACGCATGCAGCGGCTGCGCGCACGCCTTGCCTGCGGGAGGACCGTCCAGTGAGCGACATCATGGTCAAGGCCGAGGGCGTGCACAAGCGCTTCGGCGCCATCGAGGTGCTCAAGGGCATTTCGCTCGACGTGCGACGCGGCGAAGTCGTCTGCCTGCTGGGCGCTTCAGGCTCGGGTAAATCGACCTTCCTGCGCTGCATCAACCACCTGGAAAAAATTGACTCCGGCCGGCTGACGGTTGATGGCGAACTGGTGGGCTACCGGCAAGTGGGCGACCGGCTGCACGAACTGCACGACCGCGACATCTGCCGCCACCGCGCCGAAGTCGGCATGGTGTTTCAGCGCTTCAATCTGTTCGGCCACATGACGGCCCTGCAAAACATCATCGAAGCGCCTGTGCATGTCCTCAAACAGCCCAGGGCGCAGGCGGTGGAGCGCGCCCGGCAACTGCTCGCCCGCGTCGGCCTGGCCGATCGGGGCGACGCCTATCCCAACCAGCTCTCCGGCGGACAGCAGCAGCGCATCGCCATCGCCCGCGCGCTGGCCATGAGCCCCAAGCTGATGCTGTTCGACGAGCCGACCTCGGCGCTCGATCCCGAGCTGGTGGGTGAAGTGCTCGACGCCATGAAGGCGCTCGCCAGGGAGGGCATGACCATGGTGGTGGTCACGCACGAAATGGGCTTCGCCCGCGAGGTGGCCGACCGCGTGGTGATGATGGATCAGGGGAGAATCATCGAGTCGGCTGCGCCTGAGCAGTTTTTCAGCGCCCCCAGCCACGAGCGCACGCGGCAGTGCCTGTCCAAGATTCTCTGAGCTGCAATGCAGGCAGCGCGTCCCGGCGG
>JAQTVS010000259.1:2437-4607 GCA_028706735.1 Thiomonas sp. | reverse complement strand
TGAAGCGACCTGTGAAGCGAATAGCAACGAACACCCCGGAAAGGTGGCAGAGTGGTCGAATGTACCTGACTCGAAATCAGGCGTAGGCGCAAGCCTACCGAGGGTTCGAATCCCTCCCTTTCCGCCAAGACATGAGCCTAAGTGATTGATTCACTTAGGCTTTTTTCTTTTCTGGACTGGCGTGTCATCAAAAATGTCATCAAACCCGGATGGCGACACGCATCGTTGCAAGGGTGCAACAGCGCCGCTTTACGCGCCGGGGGAAGTGGCGTAGTCTGGAGGCACCATGAAACTTGTTGGGCGCGGCGCCGCCCAACCGCCCCCTCAAGGGGGCGACTGACAGCCCACAATTCGGCAAGCTCGACACGCGATGCGGCATAGACCCCCCTGATCCCAAACCTGGGATCAGGGCTTTTGTCGTTCTATTGTCAGTCGCCCGCCTGCGCCAAGGCAGCAGCGGCATCCAAGGATGTCGTCATGCCTTTTTCATATTTTGAGGCCAAGGCCCTGGGCCTCGCCACTTGCGCCGAGGCGCAGGCTTTCCTGCGCCTCAGTCGCACCTCGCTGTGGCGCCTGGAGCGCGCAGGCGTTTTGACACCCTTGCGCATCGGCCGGTCCTTGCGCTTCCGCTGGTCAGACCTGCGCCGACTCGCGGGCGAAGGGGGTGCGCGATGAGCCCCGCCGCCCTTCCACCCCGGGCTGCCCTGGCGCTGGCCCTGGCGCAGGCAAGCGACCCGTCGTGCGACATGGCCAGCGCCTGGCTGGCCGCTGCGGAGCACCCCGAATACGGCCCAGAGCGCCTCGCTGAAATTATGCGCGCCGCGTGGCGGCGCGAAAAGCGGCAGGGCGGTGCCCACGGCCCGGCGCGATTCCTTAGCTTTAACGACCACGAGCACGACCTGCCGGGTGGGGACGACCCGGCGGTCCTGCTGGAAGTCTGCCAGGACATCGCGGCCAGGCCCGGCGTGGCAGCAGCGCTGGCCACGCGCGAGGGTGCCAGCGATACCCGCGTGCTGGCGCAGCGCGACGGCTGCACCCGCCGCCGGATACAGCAGTGCCTAGCGAACCGCCGCAGGCTGGAAGAAGAGGGCCAGGGGGTGCTGCTGTGAGCGCCCGGGCGATGGCCTGGGCCTGGGCTCAAATCGCAGCAGGCCGGGCCTGTGGTGCGGCCGGGGCTCTGGTTCTACTTCGACTGGCAGATCGAGCCGATCCTGAGGGTAAGTGCTGGCCTGGGCACCAGCGAACAGCAGTCGACCTGAACATCGCAGAAAGCACCGCCCGGGCGGCAATTCAGGCGCTGGCAAAGGCCGGGCTGCTGAGCGTCCAGCCTCGGGAGATCGATGGCCGCAGCACCTCCAATCTGTACCGATTGGCTGTGGATAACGTCCCTCCCGAGCGCGGCACCCGGGTGCCGAAATCCGGCACCGAATCTGTAATTAAAGAAGAACCTCCCATAAAAGAGAGGTGCGCGCGGGCGGCGCGCACCCAGCGCGGCGTCCCGCCGCGCCTCTCTGTCCGGGGCAAGCTGGTTCAGGATGAGAAAACCGGCCTGCACCACAGCCCCGGCGATTCAAGGGACGCGCAAGCGCTGGCGCGCATCCTCACATTCCCACCGGCCCAGGTGCAACAGGCCGTGGCCCGCGCAGCGAGGCTTGACCCCGAGGGCAGAGCCTTTCCCAGCGCCGCGCTGCGCCTGCTGCTGCGCGATGCCGGGGCCAAGGCCGTGCCGGTAGCGGCGCGGCCCGAATGGCTGGAGCGACGCAAGGCTCGCGCTGCTGACCAAGGCAACGGAGATGCCGCCGCCACAACCATCGAGGGTGACGCCCAATGGACAGACTGATCGACGCTCGGGGGCGCGGCACCGGGTTTGAGCTGCGGGGCGCGTTGAGACTTGTGGAGGAGCGGATTTTGCCCGCGCTGGTTGGCCCCTATCCCAATGTCCATCACGCTGTGCGCGACCCAGAGATGGCTGAACTTTGGATACAGGGGTGGGCCTCGCAGATTCTGGCAAATGGTCTCACCCCTGTAGAAATCGATGAGGGATTAGCAAGGGTGGGCAGCGTGCTGCAAGCGCACGGAACCCCGCCGCTTTCATTCGGCCATTTCCTGGAGGCTTGCCGACCCAATGCGCACCTGACCGGCACTGACCAGGAGGCGCGGAAACCGCACC
>JAQTVS010000259.1:0-2427 GCA_028706735.1 Thiomonas sp. | reverse complement strand
CAAAGACCCGGGCTGGTGCGCCGCGCGGGACGCCGCCATTGCCAAGCTCCGGGCGATTGGCGCCATCCCGGGCCAGTCTTCTGATTGACCGCCCCCCAGCCCAGAGAGTGCGGGGGCAGAGCCCCCGCCGCAGGCGCGGGACGCGCCTGCTACTGTTTCAGGCTGCCGCTTTCCTCTGGGGTTTTGACTCAAGCCCAAGGTGCTTGATCACCACCGGCGGCCGGTTTGGGAACTGCGCGACAAGATCGAGCTTGCCGCCCATGCTCTCCACGTAGTGTCGAAGGGTAGACAACAACATGTCGCTGCGCTTTTCCAGGCGGGAGATCGTGTCCTGCCCAACCCCGAGCGTGCTTGCCAATTGTTCTTGCGTTTTTTCCACCGCAAGGCGCAAGTCTTTCAGGGAAGCCAACTCCATGGCGCGCGCCTCGATGCGCTGCCGTCGCGCTTTGGGCAGGGCATCCATCACATCATCCAGTTTTCTTGCCATCATCGGACTCCTTGTGCTTTCTGCTCAGCGTGAGCAGGTGTTCCTCGAAGCGTGCATCGGCGGTCTTGATCAAGTTTGCATAGAACCGCTTCTGATTCACTCCCGCCTTGTCGCCGCCGACCAGCAGAATGGCCTGGCGCTTCGGGTCGAAGGCGAAGGCTACGCGCCACACATCGCCTTTCCATGAAAACCGCAGTTCTTTCAGATTGGTGTGCCGCGCCCCCTTGAGTGTGTCCACGGTGGGACGTCCTAGACCCGGGCCAAATTCGGCCAACAGGCTGGCGTGCGCAAGCAATTCATCCTGAAGATCCACTTCGAGTTCAGCGAATTCGACATCGAAGGCATCGTGGAAAAGTACGGTCCAGGGCATGGAGTGAATTATGCATAGAAAAGCATATGGCGTCAAAGCCATATCCAGACACCCCCACGCCACAGCCAGTCGCCGGAAGGCGGCTGCTGCTGTTGAATCGTTCGACCGTAGCCGGGTTTTCCGGCGACGGTTCGACCGGCGACGGCTAGGGCGTCGATAGAGCTATATGGAGACTGAGCCAGATGGAAACCCCAAAAAGAGAGAGTGGCGCAAAGCGCCGCTTCGCGCGCGCGATGGGCTTCGCCCCCTCTCTGGGCTGGGAGGCGGTGATTTCGCCGCCCGGTGAATAGATGTGCGGGCACATGCCCGAGCCACCGGACCCCATCAACCTGCTCCCCGTCA
Source organism: Thiomonas sp. (assembly GCA_028706735.1). Lineage (GTDB taxonomy): Bacteria > Pseudomonadota > Gammaproteobacteria > Burkholderiales > Burkholderiaceae_C > Thiomonas. Next base: position 1,228 of record JAQTVS010000259.1, on the reverse strand, counting down.
ACACCCTGCGCGAAATCCAGAAACTCTTCCCCACGCACGCCGCCGCGCTCGACGACTGGCAGCGCGGCTTCGTCCAGGACCAGCTCGCACGCCTCGAAAAGTGGCAAGACGACATCCGGCTGTCGGACAAACAGGTCGCTGTGCTCGAAAAAGTCCTGACCGCTATGCAGAAGGCCGGGGGTGAACAAGCATGAGCGGGTCCTTGATCGCCTTGGTTCTCGCCAGCATCACGGGCTTGCTCGCGGTGTTTTTGTGGCTCGGCCAGGCCGGCACCGTCAACAGCACCGCCGACCTGCAACGCGCCGAACAGCGGTGCGAGCAGGCGCGGTTTGATCAGCGGTTCGACGCCACCCTGTCCCCTACCAACCCGCAAGCCGCTAGCGACGCCCAGCGCGTAGCCCACGACTGCGCCGACGCCGAGAAACTGCGCCAGGCCCAGGCTGCCGCAGCGGCCAGCCAGGCCGAGCAGATGCGCCAGTTGCAGCGCAGCTTGTCCGACTCTTTCAAACCCTCAGCATCGCAACCCAAGGAGCAGAAATGAAGCCTCTCAAATTCATCCCCCTCGCCCTCGTAGCGGCCCTCAGCGCCTGCCACCAGGGCGGCGTAGGGGTTGATAGCGGCGCGAGCCAGAAGGCCGCCACGACCGCCGAAAACAGCCTGGGCAGCGACCGCGCCATCCATGCCATGACGGCAGCGCAGGCCGCCGTGCAGATGCCGGCCGCCGGGCTGATCATCGCCGCGCTCGCGGACTGGGGCGAGCGGACGGTCGATGCCTACATCCCCAGCCCGGCAGGCGGTCGGCTGTGGCAGACCATGCTGGACAGCACGCATGGCAATCACGGCCCGGCGCAACTGGGAAGACTTTTCGGGGCTGCCGCACAAGGCTTCAAGAGCCCATCCAAGAACTATCAGCACGCTGCCGCCGCTGTGTTCATCGTCCAGACGGCCCAGCCCTGCACAGGCTGGCCAATCGGCGGTTTCGGCAACCCGAAGCAGGCTGCCTGGGCGCGCGCCCAGGCTCAGGATGTCGCCTTCTCTAATCTGGTGCTCACCCAGATCGCCGCGACGCCCGCCCTTCGCGATGCGCTGGCCGATCCCGGCGCGGCGCACAAAGCCATCATCGCAGCCTTTCTCAAGATCACCCCGGCGCAGATCGACGCGGCCTGGCAGCAGGCGGCGCAGGCCAGCGCCGGCCCGCTGACCTTCGACTTTTCTGGCAGCCAGCCAG
>JAQTVS010000258.1 GCA_028706735.1 Thiomonas sp. | reverse complement strand
ATTTTTGCGTTGTTTCGCCCGTTTATTGAGGCAAAGCCGAAGCGATAATTCCTATCTAGGCCAGAGAAGGCCAATGTCAATCCAGATTTCGCCATTAAAATACGGGTGTGATAATAGGCAAACCAGTTGGCAATGTTCGTCCCGGCGGCGATTCCTGCGGGCGCGGCGGCGCCTGACGTATCGGAGGCGAGAACGCATGGAGAAAACGTGCCGCAATTTGTGGACGCGACGTAATGAACGCTATAGGGGCCGGCAGCGGGGCCGGTGGAGTATTGAAACACCCTGACCCTATTTTTCTTCTGTCCTGCGGTGGCCGAGTAACTTATCCCACCCTCGCTATAATCCGTTAGGTTTACGGACGAGTCTGTGGTAAAGCCGTCACTCGGGACGCTTGTGATATTCGTGTAGCTGGTGTAGTGTGTCCCGTCGGCCATGATGGGGGGATTGTAGGTGACGGTGGTGTCATAATAAACACCATTATTGGACGAGTCGATCAGAGCGTCGTTGTCGTTATTGTTTTTCAGATAATCCCAGTCCGGCATGTAGTTCCATGCCATCGACCCCGAATCATCCAGCATCAGCACCAGATTGGGTGGGATCGGTTTCTGCAGAATCAGCGGGCTCTGGCCGATGGTGACTGCGGCCTGCACCAAGGGCGTGGCTGCGAGGATGGAGCACAGGGCGACGACGGTGGTTTTGAATAGGGATGCGCGGATCGAGGTCATGACAGGCTTCGGAAATGATTTAGTCAGGGGGCTCGTGATGTCGGGGTGGGAGATCAGGAGGTTCTGTAAATGGCTTGCAGGGTGACGCTGGCGCGGTCTGCTGCCGGAGCGCCATTGCCCGGTGTGCTGCTGCGAGCGGTGATGCGGTAGCACTGACCGGCGGTTTTCAGCGAGCCGCCGCCGCCCTGGTTGTTTTCGTCATTGGTGAACTGAAAGTTGCCGCCGCCGCCTACTGTGCAAGCGCCCATGTACTGGATGATGTAGCTGGGGTTGTTGCCATAGAGGGAGACGATGTCTGCCGTGCCGCCGCTGGCATTGGTTGCGGTGGGGGGCAGTGTCCATGCCGCTGCCGGGACGTTGGGGTCGTGGACGGGGTTGTCCAGGCAGGCGTTGTTGGCGCAGTTGGTGTAGGTGTTGGCTTGGTAGGCGGTCGGATTGGGAGGAGTGGCCGGGGGCAGGATGGTGGCGGAGGCAAGTTGCAGGGTGGCTTCAGCCACCTGGAAGGCCTGGGCGCGGTCGAAGGTGTTGCCGGCCATTTTTTCCTGCAGGGTGGAGGTGCGGATGGCGGCCAAGCCGATGACGGTGATGACCACAAGCAGGATCAGGGCGACGATGAGGGCGACACCGCTTTGCTTGCGCTGCGATGCGGCTCGCGCGCCTGCCACGCGGAAGGGGCTGGATTTTCGGGTGTGCTTCATGGCTTTATCGCACGCGGATGGTGGTATCGAAGGTACGAACCAGAGGTTCAGGGTTCTTGGGGTTGTTGGGGTTGGTCAGGGTTTGCAAGGTGAGGGTCAGGCGCACACTCGTGACGGTGTTCCATGCCGTTCCGACGGTGGCTGCGTTGACAAAATTGGTGCCATTGGTGAGGTAGGCGAGCTGCATATTGGTTACGCCGCGAATGATTTCGTCTGACACCAGGGCGTTGCCCGCGTAATGGGCGCGATAGAGCGACAAAGTGTCTTTGGGGGCTCCGGCTCCTGCGGCGCCGAGATACCAGGCAAAGGCCTGATAGGGGGCGACGTAGGCGGAGCTGCTGAATGAGGCGCAGCCGAGGCCGCTGGTGTTGCCGGGGGCGCCCGTGCCAACGGCGGCGAGGGGAAGACCGGCGTTGAAAGCCGCAGCTTGGTAGATGTAGGCCTGCGTGCCGTCGCAGGCCAGCACGAGGTCGTCTGCGCCGATGCCGACATCGGTCGGCGCGGCGGCCATGGGGACGCCAGCAGCACATGCCGCACCCGGCGTAATGAGATTGGCGCTGACTTGGCCCACGCCTCGGGTGACGATGGCGGGCAGGCTGGCCGTTGGCGCTGGCCCCCCGGGAAGCGGGGCAAGGGTGGTGGCGTCATCCACACCGAACAGACCTGCCTCATTGACCCAGTGATACCAGCCGGCTCCAGCCAGAACGTCTGTGACATTGCTGTTACCGCACGGGGAGCTGCCGGCCTGGCGAATGTCGCGGGCCATGAGTTCGAAGGCGATGCGGGCGTTGTCTTGAACCTGGCTCAGGGCGTTGTTGGTGGTGTAGCTCTGGCGACTGGACAGCAGCACGCTGACCACCGCGCCGACCACGACCAGACCCAGCAGCATGGCGACCATCAGTTCGACCAGGGTCAGGCCGACCTGCCGAATGCGGCGGGGCGATTGAGGTGAGAGCGAAATCGTCATAGCTGCGTCCAGTAGGTGAAGCTTTGCGCGGCTTGCCCGCCTGTGGCTTTGCTGTCGTTGAAGGTGATGGTGATGCTGCAATTGCTGGCGGTAACGGCCGCGCCTGTCGGGCTGCAGGCGATGGCGCCGGCTGTGCCACTGCCTATGGCGGCCAGGCCGCCCAGTTCAGTGGCAGGGGGGGCGCTGGTTCCATCGAAACCCTGGCACCAGTTGCGCAACTGGGTGTTGGCGAGCGTGTCGGTTTTGTTGGGGCAGTTGCCCACGGTCACCGTTCCGTCATAGGCGCCCGTCAAGGCGTTGTTCCGGTCGGATCGCATGATGTCGAACATGGAATAGGCGGCAATGCTGGCCTGGGTGCGGGTCAGGGCGCTGTTGTTGTCGGCAATGGTTTTGACCTGCAAGACCACGATGCCCAAAATGCCGATGGACAGAATGGCCGCAGCGACCAGTATCTCAATCAGGCCGACGCCGGTTTGACGTTTGGTTGCGCACCCTGCCAGCCGAGATGCGCGTTTAGGGTTACTTGCAGGTCGCATTATCGGGAGCACCTTGTTTGCAGGTTTGAGAGTCGGTGCAGCTCGCTACGGTGGTGCCGGTGTAGAGGTAGATGCAGCGGTGGTTGTCGGAGGAAATGGCCGAACTGCTGATGTCGCCAACCAGTCCGGAATAGCCGGTCGCGGCGTTGGGGGCGTGCAGCAGGCCAATTGGCGTGGCGATGAGTGCAGCGATCGGCGAGCTCGCCGTGATCCCAGTGGGCACGATGACGGCCTGGGTGATGGGAACGGATGCCACACCCGGGGGAAGGGCTGTGACAGCGCCATCCGCACTGACTTGCACATTCACCCCGCGTTTGACGGCCTCGGCGCGCGCGTAGGAGAGCAGGTTGACCGCGTTGTTGGCCTGCGTCGTGAGGCGGCTGGAGATCATCAGCCGGTTGAAGCTCGGAACAGCCAAGGCGAGCAGAAGTGCGGCAATGGCGACGGTGACGAGCAGCTCGATCAGGGTGAACCCGCGCGACCAGGTTCTTCGGGCTGGACGCTGAAAATCAGGAGGGACGAGGGTGTGCATGGCGAGTGGGGCGTTCGGCAATGTTTGTGAGAGGCCGATTCAAATGTATCCAGATGCTGACCACGATTCTGATGGTGGCGCGCGCATCGTGCGCAGACTTTCCGACGAACGGTCGCCTACGGCCGACGAACGGTATTTTTTGTATCAATCTGTGCAACAACACTCCCAGCCTGCGCGCTGGAGGGGGGTGAAAGGACGTCAGTCGCAGCGCTGGCTGCTGACTTCGACGCCTTGGCCCTGGGCGCAGAGCCAGAGGGCCTGTGTGCGGGGCGGGGCGCTGTGGGCGGCGTCGCAGTCCCAATCGGAGAGGACTTGGCGGAGTTGGCCGCCTTGCCAGTGGTTGCGTGGGCGGTGGGTGTGGCCGTGGATCATCCAGGTGCTGCCTGCCTCGGCCAGCCAGCGGCGGGCCTCGGCGGGGTCGGCGTCGGCCCAGTTTTCGGGGCGGGCTTGCGCGGCGTTGCTGGCTGCGCGCATGGCGCGAGCCTGCTGCATGCGCGCGGCCAAGGGCTGGGCCAGCACTTGCCGCTGCCACTCGGCGTTGCGGACTTTGGCGCGGAATTGTTGGTAGGCGGTGTCGGCGGTGCAGAGCAGGTCGCCGTGGGTGAGGAGGGTGCGCTCGGCCTGAAACGCGAGCACCACGGGGTCGGGCAGGATTTGCGCGCCGGTGGCTTGCGTGAACCGCGCGCCGAGCAGAAAGTCGCGGTTGCCGTGCTGCACGAACAGGGCGTGGCCCGAGTGGGTGTAGGCGCGCAGCGCGGCGGCGATGTTTTGGGCGCAGGCGGCGTTGTCAGGTGTGACGGCCAGCGCGGCGGGGTCGAGCAGATCGTCGCCGATCCAGGCCTCGAACAGGTCGCCGAGGATGAACAGGGCGTTAGCCGCGCGGGCGGGGCCGGCTAGCCAGTCGATGAAGGTCTGCGTGGTGCGCGGGGCTTGTGCGCCCAGATGCAGGTCGGAAATGAGAGCAATGCGCCGCCAGGCAGGAGGGGCGCTCAGGCGGGGGAAGGCGGACTCGGGGCGGGGGGCGTTCGCGGCGTCCTCTGCGGGCAAGGTTCTAGTGCAGTGTTTCACGCTATCTGGAACATAAAACCGCTCTTTGCCGCCTGGACGGCGTTGCCAATCCGCGCGATACCTATGGGTATCGCTGTGGTTGGCGCCTTGCCCTGACGCCAAATCCATCGGT
>JAQTVS010000257.1 GCA_028706735.1 Thiomonas sp. | reverse complement strand
CCCTCGCTCCTGGGCGTGCACAGTTCGGCGAGCAGCAGCGCATCAGCACTGCCGGTGGGCAGCGGCCAGCTGACGCGCTGGCCGGGTTTGAGCGCTGGCACTAGGCTGCGCAGGGAATGGACAATAGACGACATTGTTGAAATTTTCGCCCAAAGTCGCGGCAGCCCGTGTGTCCTGATGCAAATGTCATCCCAATCATCTTCTTTTTCTGCGCATTGCCATGCGCTGATCCCTTGCGCGGGCAGCGGCTCACGCCTGCCCGGCGACGCGCTCAAGCAGTACCGCACCCTGCTGGGCGACTGCGTGGTGCAGCACACGGTGCGGGCGTTTTTGCGCACGCCGCGCATCACCTCGGTGGCGGTGGTGGTGCAGGCGGGGGACACGCAGGCAGCGGCCTGCCTGCAGGCTGATCCGCGCCTGTCCATCTTGCCCCTGGGTGGTGCGACCCGCGCTCACAGCGTGTTGGGCGGGCTCGACGGCCTGTTGCAGGCGGGCGCGGCGCCTGACGACTGGGCGCTGGTTCACGATGCCGCGCGCTGCTGCATCACCCCGGAACTGATCGACCGCCTGATTGACGCCTGCACCGCAGATGCCGTCGGCGGGTTGCTGGCCCTGCCGTTGCCCGATACGCTCAAGTTGGCCGATTCGGCCGGACGCGTGGCCCGCACCGAACCGCGCGAGGGCCGCTGGCTGGCGCAGACGCCGCAGATGTTCCGCATCGGCGCGCTGCGCGCTGCTCTCCAGGCGGCGATCGCCGCCGACCCGCCCCCGCCGCCGGGCCGCTCCCAGGCGGGGGCAGCCCCCTTGGGGGGCAGTGAGCCTTCGCGAACGTGGGGGCAACAACAATCCCCGCCGCTGGGCCGCCCCCAGGCGGGGGCAGCCCCCTTGGGGGGCAGCGAGCATTTGCGAGCGTGGGGGCAACAGTCCCCGCCCACGGATGAAGCCGGAGCGATGGAGCGTCTTGGGGCGAAGCCTTTGCTGGCGCCCGGCGCGGCGTTCAACTTCAAGATCACCTATCCCCACGACCTCGAACTGGCGCAGGCTGTGCTCGCTGCGCGCACAGGAGCATGCACAGGAGCATGAACATGACGCAGATCCGCATTGGCGAGGGCTACGACGTCCACGCCCTGGTTCCCGGCCGCAAACTCATTCTCGGTGGCGTGACCATTCCCTATCAACTTGGCCTGCTCGGCCATTCCGATGCCGACGTGCTGCTGCATGCCATCACGGACGCCCTGCTGGGCGCGGCGGGGCTGGGCGACATCGGCCAGCATTTCCCGGATAGCGACGCGCGCTTCAACGGCGCGGATTCGGGAGATCTGCTGCAGCAGGCGCGGCAGAGCGTGCAGGCGCAGGGCTGGGCCATCGGCAACGTCGATTGCACCGTGATTGCACAGGCGCCCAAGCTCGCGCCGTACCGCGACGCAATCCGCCAGCGCATCGCCGCGCTGCTGGAACTGGATGTCGCGCAAGTCAACGTCAAAGGCAAAACCACCGAGCGTCTGGGCTTTGTCGGCCGCGGCGAAGGCATCGCCGCCAGCGCGGTGTGCCTGCTGCAGCGCGGTGAAAGAACGTCACCGAACAAGGACTGAATCATGCGCAACTCGCGTTTCATCTACCGCATCGCCTTGGCTTTCGCACTGGCCAGTTCCAGCGCGGCCTGGGCCGCGCAGCCCGAGGTCAACACCGGCCTGCCGCGGGTCGAACTCAAGGTGGGCGGCCACACCCTGAGCGCCGAAGTGGCCTCCACGGCGGAGCAGCAACAAACCGGCCTGATGAACCGCAGCAGCCTGCCGCCAAATCACGGCATGGTGTTTGTCTTCGCCCAAACCCAGCCGGTGTGCATGTGGATGAAAAACACGCGCATCCCGCTGTCGGTGGCTTTCATCGGGGCCGATGGCCGCATCGTCAACATTGCCGACATGCAGCCAGAAACCGAAGATGTGCACTGCGCGCAGCAAGACGTGCGCTACGCCCTGGAGACGCCGCTGCACTGGTTTGCGCAGCATGGCGTGAAGGCTGGAGCGCGGGTGAACGGCCTGCCTAAACCCGCGCTGAGGTGACGCAACTGGTGACGACTGCGTGCAGCGCGGCTGTCACCAGCAGCGTGGACGTTCCGTTGATTCGACACGGCCGCATCTTCACTTGTCGCATCTCAAAGGAACCCCGTCATGCATACCGTCTTGCGTCCTTCCCTTCTTGCCGAGCTGACCACTGGCGCGCTGCTCTGCACCCCGCTGGCCTTTGCCCAAACGCCCTGGCAGGCGGCCCATCCGCATCGCGCGCAGGTCATTCAGCGCGCGGATCACCTCGATCACCGCATTGACCCCAACGGGGGGCGGGTCGGCGTGCCGACCCTGGGGGCGCTCAGTGCCGCTGAACAAGCCAGGCAGCGATCTCCGGCCACGCTTCCTTCAGCGTGCGTGCGCCCATGAACAGGCCGACATGGCCGCCGGGCACCATGCGCTTTTCGATCTGCGTTTTCGGCGTGCCGCACAGAGTTTCCGCAGCGAAGACCTGTTGGTGTGCGGTGATGTCGTCACTTTCCCCGGCCAGCAGGTAGAGCGGGCAGGTGATGGTCTTGAGGTCCAGCGTGCGCCCCAGCGCGACGTACTTGCCCTTGGCCAGCAGATTCTGCTTGAACAGTTGGTCGATGACCTGCAGATACCAGCGGCCGGGCAGGTTGAGCGGGTTTTCGTACCAGCGCTCGAAGGCTTCGGTCTTGGACAGCCAGACTGGATCGTCGATGTGCTCGTACAGGTCGATGTGCTCCTGCACATAGTGCTGCTCGGGGTGCATGTTCTTCCAGCCGGCGAGCATGTACTTGCCCAGCATCAACCCCCCGCCGCTTTGCACCAGTTCTTCATAAAAACGCATCGGACTTTGCTTGACCATTTTCACCAGCGGGCCATTGCCGGCGTGGGTGTCGATGGGCGAGCCGGCCAGCACCAGGCTGGCGACCTTGTCCGGGAAGCGCGCGGCCAGCATCGCCGCCATCCAGCCGCCCTGGCACAGGCCGACGAGGTTGACGCGGCCGCCGAGGTCGTCGATGCAGGCGAGAAAGTCGCCGAGGTATTGATCGACTTCGAGGTCTTTCATGTCCGGCGTGGCGCTGTGCCAGTCGGTGAGAAACAGCGGGCCGACCCCGTTGTTCTTCAGCGTCTGCATCAGGCTCTGGCCCTCGTGATAGTCCGCGATCATCGAGGTATGGCCGGCGTAAGGCGCGTTGACCAGGGTGGGGATGCCGTTGGCATCGGGCGTGGAGTAGTCGCACAGATCGAGTGTGCGCAGTTTCAGCCGCACGCTGTGCGTGGTGGCGAGCCTGGGCTTGATGCCGCCGTGCAGCCGGACTTCCTCGTCGAGAAACTTCACGTTGCGCGCGGCCAGTTCCAGACCCTCCTCGGCCATGCTGGCGGCGAGTTGAATGGGCCAGAAAAATGGCACATTGATATTGGGTGGGATCGGGGCGGGTTGGGATGTGGACATGCAGCCTCCTTCAGGCAATGGAAAAACGGCGGAACAGCGGGCGCTTGATCAGCGTGTCCAGCAAGAGGGTGAAGACAACCGTGGCCAGCAGAATCACGCTCACCACCAGCCAGGGCAGGGCGGCCATCAGCATGCCCAGGCCCGCCAGCAAGCACACGATGAGCAGATCGCCGATGCTGGCAGCCGCCATCCAGCGCGACGGCGCGAGTTGCCACAGCGGGCCGTCGCTGCGCAGCAGATAAATGCCGGCCTGATTGCCGAACACCAGGATGAGGAACACCACGGTCTGCAACTGCGCCAGACTCAGGCCCTGGGCCTGCGCCCAGACATACAGGCCCCAGGCGAACAGCAGACTCAGCGCGGCCAGCACGATGGACGCGCCCATGAGCTTGCGCACCTGCCAGCGTTGCGGCAGCGCTGCGGGCAGCACGCGGTCTGTGGCGATGCTCATGGTGGCGAAGTCGTTGGCGAACAGCATCAGCACGATGAGCAGTGGCGAGATGATGAAGTGCCCGGTGATCAACAGGCCGAAGGTCAGGAAGATGACGATTTCCAGCGTGCGCAGCACCTTGTTGAGGGTGTAGGTGAGCATGCGCCGGTGCACCTGCCGCCCGGCGCGCACCACGGTGAGCACGCCGCCCAGCCCGGGGTCGGTGAGCACCACGCCGGCGGCGGCCTTGGCCACGTCGGTGGCGCTGGCCACGGCGATGCCCATTTCGGCCTGGCGCAGCGCCGGGGCGTCGTTGACGCCGTCGCCGGTCATGCCGGTGACGTGTCCGGCTTTCTGCAGCGCGGCAACGATGTGGTGCTTGTCCTCGGGCAGAACCCGGGCGTAGAGATCGCATTCAGTGAGCCCCCAGGGCTGGGCTGCGCCCAACCCGCCCCCCGCGGGGGGCAAGGAAACTTGGGGCGGCCCGGCGTTTCCTTGCGCCGGATCGAGCGCAGCGCCCGGCTGGATGTGGCACACGCGCGTGCCCAGGCCGAGCTGGGCGCCGATGGCGCGGGCGGTTTCCTCGGCGTCGCCGGTGGCCATGCACACGCGCACGCCGAGTTGTTTGATCTGGGCGATGAGATCGGCGGCGTCGGGGCGGGGCGGATCGGACAGGCCGGCCACGCCGAGCAATTGCAGCGCGTCGCCCGCGCCCGCCGCCACCGCGAGCACGCGCGCGCC
>JAQTVS010000256.1 GCA_028706735.1 Thiomonas sp. | reverse complement strand
CGTTGTCGAGATAGAACAGGGTGATGACGCCCAGCACCACGGCGGGCAGGCCTTCGAGCACGAACAGCCACTGCCAGCCGGCCCAGCCGTGATGGCCGTGAAAGTGGTGCAAGATCCAGCCCGGCACCGGCCCGCCGATCAAGCCGGAGAGCGGCACCGCGCTCATGAACCAGGCGGTCATCTGGCTGCGCCGCGCCGCCGGATACCAATAGGTGAGATAGAGGATGATGCCCGGGAAGAAGCCCGCCTCGGCCACGCCGAGCAGAAAGCGCATCACATAGAACTGCGTCGGCGTGGTGACGAACAGCGTCAGCGCGGAAATCAGCCCCCAGGTGATCATGATGCGGGCGATCCACACCCGCGCGCCAACCCGGTGCAAGACAAGATTGCTCGGCACCTCGAACAGAAAATAGCCGAGGAAAAAGATGCCCGCGCCCAGCCCGTACACCGCATCGGAAAACCCAAGGTCGCCCTTCATCTGCAACTGGGCGAAGCCGATGTTCACCCGGTCGAGATAGGCCACGAAATAGCACAGGATGAGAAAGGGAATGATGCGCCAGCCAATGCGGCGATAGACCGCTTCGGAGGGCGGGGCGGCTGGGGTTGCAGCCAACGTTGCCATGGGACGTCTCCTTGTTGTTGTGGTTCAAACACGCGGGCTCTTGCCGACCCTTCAAACCTGGTTCAAGGCGGCATTGAGCGCGGCTTTTCATCCGCCGTGACCGCCGTTTGCCCGGCAGCTTGCGCCTCGGGCTGCGGCGCAAAATACTTCTGCTTGGCCAGCGCCTCGTAGAGCGGCGGGGTGAAGAAGTTCGCCACCCGGCTGCTGATGAGCGCGGTGGCCATGAGCGGAATCACCAGCCCGCCGCCATTGATCATTTCCATCACGATGACAAACGAGGTCAGCGGCGACTGCGTGACCGCCGCAAGATAGCCGACCATGCAGATGGCCACCAGGGCAGACTGCGGATATTGCCCGAACCACTGGCTGACCCACTGGCCAAAGCCCGCGCCGATGGACAGCGAGGGCGAGAACAGCCCGCCGGGCAGCCCGGTGATGTAGGACAGCACCATCGTGAGCCCCTTCACCAGCGGGTAATACCAGCTCACCTGTTCGCCCTGGTTCATGAGCAAATGCCGCGCCTGTTCGTAGCCGCTGCCCCAAGTCTGCCCGGCCGTGGCGATGCCGATGATGGCCACCAGCAGGCCCAGCCCCGCGCCCCACGCCAGCGGTGAGCGCGCGCGCCAGGCCAGCAGCTTGGCCGGAATCCAGCGCGCCTGCCGGAGCAAGGCCAGGTTGAACGCCGCACCTGCCAGGCCGCAGAGCACGGCGGAAATCACCACCGGCAGCACAAAAACGAGGGGGAAAATATCTGGCGCAGTGACCTGCCCGAAATACAGGTAATTGCCAGCCAGCGCCAGCGAGACCAGGCCGGAGAACACGATGCTGGTGATGAGCACGCCGTTGGTCCGCACCTCGAAGCTGCGGGTGAGTTCCTCGATGGCAAACAGAATCCCGGCCAGCGGCGTATTGAACGCGCCCGACAAGCCCGCTGCCGACCCCGCGAGCAGCAACAAACGCTCCATGCGCAGCGAGACGCGCGGATAAAACCGCCGCATCTCGTACATGATGGACGCGCCGATATGCACCGTCGGCCCCTCGCGGCCCAGCGTCAGGCCGCCCAGCATGCCCATCAGCCCGAGACCGAGCTTGCCGATCAGGATGCGCAGACCGAACAGGCGGCGGATGCGGGTCGGGTCTGGCTGGCCATGCAGCGCCGCAATCACTTGCGGTATGCCGCTGCCCTCGCTGCCGTTGAACCATTTGCGCGTCATCCACCCCGCACCGCCAGTCAACGCCGGGGTGATGAGCAGCGCCAGCCAGGCCCGGCCGTCAATCCAGCCGAGAAAGATCGCCAACACATCGTTGGTCCAGTTGGCGAACTGCACCGCCGCCAGCCCCACCAGCACCGCCCCGACCCACAGCACGCCGTAATTCAGCCACGATTTGCGAAGTTCCTTGCGTGTGTAACGCCAAAGCGCGGCGGGGCGGTAGCGTGCATGCATGGGATAGAAGGATAACGGCGAATCTACAGGCGCCGTGGATGCCCGGACGTCCACGCTGCAGGGGGAACGGCACAGCGTAACGGCGCCAAGCCCATCAACATACTGCACGGAGTAAATCCCAATAGAAACAAAACATTGCCCGTGTCCCTGCGTGCAACTCAGTCATTGCACTTAAGGGTTTTTACGCACTAGGATAACCCGGCATTTTTGACAAAAGTTAAAACATAGGCGCGTTCACAACCGCTGACCCCTTGCGAGAAAGCCTCACCACCATGCGTTCCCTTCATCAACTCACCGTGCCGGAGAAACTGCTGCATACCGGCTTCATCTTCCTGGTCTGCATCGGCTTGCTCTGCGCCGAAGCCTATCTTTACGTCACCCACGCCGGGCTGGATGGCAAGACCGGGGTGACCCTCAAGGACATCCAGATCTCCTACTACGGCAACCGCGACAGCAGCAAGCTGCAAACCGTGCTGCCCACCATGTTCACCAACGCTGGCATTCCCAAGGAGCAATGGCCGCAACTGCAGAAGACCATCGACACCTGGGTGGTGGGTGGCCAGACCAAGGCGGGCTATGAAACTGACATCAAGCCCATCCTCGCGCAACACTGCCTGATGTGCCACAGCGTGGCCATGAGCAAGCAATTGCACAACCCGCCGCTGGCCTCGTATGAGGACGTGAAGGCGGTGGCCAAGGTGGATACCGGCATGTCGTACAACGCGATGCTGATGACCGGCATGGTGCACCTGACCATGCTCGGGCTGATTTTCTGGGTGGCCGGCTGGCTGTTTTTGCAGACGCGGGTGCACAGCCAGATCAAGGCCATCTCGGTGATCACGCCGTTTGCGGCCATGTTGCTCGATTTTTCCGGCTGGTTCCTCACCAAGCAGAACCCCGACTTCGCCTGGTTCGTGCTCATTGGCGGTGCGCTCTCGTGCCCCATCGCCATGCTGGAAATGGGCGTGGCGCTGTTCGATATGTGGATCGGCCTGCCCAAGTTTTTGATGCAGCGCCTGGTGACCGAAATGCCCAAGACGGTGGTGCGCACGGCCACGGCCTGATCATTTTTACGTTTCACCAACCCCGCCGATGCGGGGTTTTTTCATCTCGCCGGCCAGGAAATTCCGTCATTCCCGCTCTTTAGAATGCGCGGCATGACGACCGCCCACTCCCCCTCCTCCGCCCTGTCCGTTGTCGTCCTTGCCGCTGGCAAGGGCACGCGCATGCGTTCCGATTCTCCCAAAGTGCTGCAGCCGCTGGCGGGCAAGCCGCTGCTCGGCCATGTGCTCGATACCGTGCATCACTTGACCGCCGAGCGCGCGGTGGTGGTCACCGGCTTTGGCGCGCAACGGGTGCAGGAGGCGTTCGCACATCAGGCGCACCTGCGTTTCGCGCTGCAGGAACCGCAGCTCGGCACCGGCCATGCGGTGCAGCAGGCGCTGCCCGACCTGCCGGGTGACGGCGTGTGCCTGGTGCTCTACGGCGACGTGCCGCTGGCGCCCGCCAGCAGCCTGGCGCCGCTGGTGGCGCAGGCGCAGACCGGCGCGCTTGCCCTGCTGACCGTCGAACTGGACGACCCGGCTGGCTATGGCCGCATCCTGCGCGGTGCGGACGGCGCGGTGCAAGGCATTGTCGAACACAAGGACGCCACGCCAGCGCAGCGCGCGGTGCGCGAGTGCAATACCGGCATTCTGTGCGCGCCGCTGCCCGCCCTGCGCCGCTGGCTGGGCCAGTTGCGCAACGACAACGCGCAGGGCGAGTACTACCTCACCGACGTGGTGGCCCTGGCCGTGGCCGACGGCGTGCCGGTGCGCGCCGCCACCGTGGCCGACGCGGACGACGTGCTCGGCGTGAACGACCGCAGCCAGCTCGCGCATCTCGAGCGCGTGGTGCAACTGCGCACTGCGCGCCGCCTGCTCGACGCCGGCGTCACCCTGGCCGACCCGAGCCGCATCGACGTGCGCGGCGCGCTGCACTGCGGCCGCGACGTGTTCATCGACGTGGGCTGCGTGTTCGAAGGCGAAGTGCATCTGGCCGACGGCGCCCGCGTCGGGCCCTATGCCGTGCTGCGCGATGTGCGCGTGGGCGCGGGCACGGTGGTGCATCCCTTCTGCCATCTCGACGGCGCCCGCATCGGCGCGGGCGCAGTCATCGGCCCCTTCGCCCGGCTGCGGCCCGCCACGGCGCTGGCCGATGGCGTGCACATCGGCAACTTTGTCGAAGTGAAGAACGGTACACTGGGCCAGGGCTCCAAGGCTAACCACCTCAGCTATGTGGGCGACGCCACGGTGGGCGCGCGGGTCAACATCGGCGCGGGCACCATCGTGGCCAATTACGACGGCGCCAACAAGCACCGCACCGTCATCGAGGACGATGCGCACACCGGCTCCAACTCCGTGCTGGTCGCGCCCATCACCATCGGCGCGGGCGCCACCGTCGGCGCGGGCTCCACAGTCACCAAGGCGGTCCCCGCCGGCGCCCTCACCGTGGCGCGCGCCCGCGCCGTCACCCTGCATGGCTGGACGCGGCCAGAGAAGAAGAAATAAGGAAACACGATAGGCCCCGCCTGGAGATGTATGGGCAAGGGAGAACCCT
>JAQTVS010000255.1 GCA_028706735.1 Thiomonas sp. | reverse complement strand
GACAAGCTCAAGGCCGGGGCGGAGGTGGTGAAGCTGCGGGCGTGAGACGCTTCTGTTGCCTCACGGCTGGCAGCAGGCTGGTGAGCCGGTGATATGGACGGGGAACAGCGCGACGCCGCCCGCCGGATGTGCGCGCATCACCCATCGCTGCGTGCCTTTTGCCAGGCGGAAATCGCGAGGTGTCGCGGCCCATTCGGCCCAACTCATCATGATTTGCCTGGTTTGCCCATCGTTGGGAGTGAGGGGATAGGCTCAGTGTGAAAAGCGGCGGCGGGCTGGATGGCGCGGGGTGGGTTGAGGGTGTCTGCGGGCATGGTTGCTCTCCGGGGGGTAGTCCATCGTCGGTCGGTCGGGTGTCGGCTCACCAAACGAGCTTTCAAGCCGGTGCCTGACACGACCGCAGGGCGTGACAGGCAGTCAGGACGGCAGGCGGCATGACAGCCCGTCCTCATGGGCTGGCGTGACGCTTGCAGAGGGCTTCAGCCCGCTCCTGACAGGCGCGGAAAGTCGTGCCGACACCCGACTGGACGGCGATGGCCCCGGAGAGCGCCCGCAGACACCCGTCCCGCGCCGGATGGCCCAGAGCCGCGCAGGGCCGCAGGCCCTCCCTCGCCCGCAGGGCGGTGACTGGTCTTGTGCTGTCGGCCGCTGTGGTCCACACGGCGACGGAACCGCGCAGCGTGGCTCCGGCGCCGGTCATGGTGCTTGCGGGGCGCTTGTTGGCCGGGCGCAGCCGGGCCTGCCGTTGGGGTCTGGCACTGGTGCGCCATGCGCGCGGGTGCTGCCGTTGGGTGAGGGATGAACGCCCGACAGGGTCGAGACCTCAGGGCTCGATGCGCCGCACAACAGCCCGGCCTGCGCTTGCGCAGGACACCCCAGGCGATGGTCAAGCTGAGCCCTTTTGCTTGGACCCGTGCTTGCCGCTTGCTTAAACGCTTGCTTGCCTTTTGCTTGCGTTTTGCTTAAGCAAAATCACGGCAGACGCCACACGACCTGCGCCGTAGTCTGTGTGAAGGTCTCGAACTTCGGCACGTCACTCTGCTGGTGGCGCATGCGCACGATCTCGATGCGCAGTCCCCAGCGCCGCGTCGGCCACCACGTCAGGCCCGTGCCCACGTCCCAGCCAAGGCGTCCAGGATTGCTGTAGCGGTCGCCGCTACCGTTGGTGCTCCAGCGGCTCGATGCAAGGCCGGCTTTGACAAAGACTTGCAGGGCCGGGGTCGGGTCAGCGGTGGCGACGGCGTTGAACATCAGCACGCGGTTGATGTTGGGAATGTTGTCTGGCTGTCGGCCTTCACTGATGAACTGGATTTCCGGCGCGATCATGCCGCTGCCGCGCAGGCTGATGGCATAGCTTTGTGGGCGGCTGGATGGACGCAGCGCCAGTTCAGCGGCGTGAGCAGGCAGGGACAGCAGGGCGATATATAGTGCGGTGAGGGTGCGGCGCATTCCAGGCTCCTTTGCCTGGATTCACCGCGCTGCGAAACGGCCCTTTCACCAACCCCTAGCAATGGTGAAAGCAAAGGTGCTAGCAAGGGTGGTAGTCACGGTGAAAGCAAGGGTGGCGCTCCGCAGGAGCGGCCACAACGCATCCACAGGTGGCGCTACGAGGCGACGGCGCCCAAAGGGCAGCCGAGCCGATTGGGGCGTGGCGCCCGCAGGGCAGCCACAAGGCACAACATGATCGTGGCGCTTTGTGGCGCTCCACAGGAGCAGCCACAACCTGGCGCGCGTAGCGCAGCCATAACGGTGCCCGCAGGGCAGCCATCGTCATGCATGATGAAGCGTCATCACACATCATCACGCATCACGCATCACGCATCACACTTCATGCGTCATCACGCATCACACGAAATCACGCATCATCACGTGAGATGATGTGCGGTGATGCGCCGTTTATCGCGCCCAAAGGGGTCGCGACGGCATCCCGCAGGGGGCGGTATGCATCATCACATGTCATCACGCATCACACAGCATGCGTGATGATGCATCATCACACGTCATCACACATCACACGTCGATCTCACTTGCGGACCCTGCCTGCGGGTCCTGCACGTCGATGCTCGCCGCGCCGGTCACGGCCTTGCTGCCCTGCGCCGGGGTCGGCGTGATGGCTTCCTCACTGCGGAGTGTCTTCGGCGGGCTGGTGTAGCAGAAGCGCGCCAGATGGCCGGGCATGGCGAGCACCCCGCACGCCTTCGGCAGGTTCATGAACATATTGGTGTCGATGAATGGGCGCTCTGCCATGCTGACGCGGCGCTCCTTGTCGACCGTCTCCGCCGCCGCGATGTTCTTCTTGATCGTGCGGGTCTCGTCGTCCACCAGGATCGTGCCGGTCGCGGTGGAGAGCCACAATGCCGTGTCCGGGTCCTTGATCGCGTAGGAAAGCTGGATCGCGCAGTTCTCCATCACCGCCCCGCGCACCATATCCTTGTCCAGGTCAGCCGGGCAGTCGGCCAGGTCTTGCAGGCTTTGGAAAGCCAAAATGACGTGCAGGCCCCAGCCTGCCGCCGCGCCCAGGCTGGTCATGAAGGGGCGCGAAATGTGCACCTTGAACTCATCCGCGAACACCGAAATCGTGCGGGCTTGGCCGTCCAGGTTCTTGCGATTTTTGGCGAGAAACAGCAGCCGCAGCAGGATCATGCGCTGCATGCGAATGATGCGCGGGTTGATCATGTCGCCCACGACGTACAGGCAACCGCCGGTCTGCTCGCCTGCGGCAATGTCGATGCCGCCCGATGCGGCATTCACGGCCGGCAGGTCGGCCATTTCCTGCATATACGCGTGAAAGGCGGGCGCCTCTTCCGTCCAGTCCTCGCCGATCTCATTCAACACGTCGCGCGCCGTCTTGCCCGGATTCGCGGCCAGCCAGACCGCCGTCTGACGTGCGGCTTTGCGGTCGGCCAGGCGGTAGAAATCCGCAGCCTCGCCCTTCTCGGTCAGGCTGAAACCGCCCACCAGCATATTTTCCAAAACCTCAGCATCGCAGCCCGCGAACGGGTTGCACTGCGGCGGCGCGGACTGGCGCAGATCGAGGAAGTGATAGGGCTTATTGGCTTTGGTGCACGCATCCTTGAACGCGTGCGGCATCCAGGCATCCACCTTCGGGTCCAGCACAACGACGTACTCGCCCCTTGCGATTTGCTGCGGAATGATGATCTGCGCGGCCACACCCTTGCCGCTGCGGGTCCGCCCGGACAGCAGCATCTGCTGGATGCGCGATTCTTCGTATTCGATGTAGACCGGCCCCCTTTTTTCGTCGAGGCCGATGAAAAGCCCCGCGCTCTCTTTCACATACTTGGAAGGTTCATAACCGCCGAGGGTGGCGGGCAAGAACTTCGAGATTTCACGCACATCGGTGCGGCGGTTGCGCTCCAGTTCCGACTTCTTCGTGAAGCGGCTGGCGAGCTTGTTCAGGCGCGGAACCCACACGCGCAGCCAGTACAACGACATGCCAATGCCGAGCGCAAAGCTGAACGCCCACGCCGCCGGATACCACACGCCCGGCGTCCAGCCGGGGACGTGAAAAGCATCACGCGCGATGAACGGCAGCGCAAGCATTGCCAACAAAGGAAAGATCGACGGCAACGAGAGAAGCGTGAACAACTCCGCCTTCTTTTCATCACCGTGGCTGCGCGCGTTCATGGCAAAAATGAACCATCCCGACGCCAGCCCGAGCGCAGAAAAGTGCATGAAGAACAGCAGCAGTTTGGCGAGGATACCCAACGCATCAGCTTGCAAATCGGCGATCATGATTTTTCTCCTAGGGCGCGCAGCCACGCATCGAACACATCGGAATCGACACGGGCGCGGGCGGCTGCGACGTGCTCATCCGCCTTGAGGCGATACATCGCCGCGATGCGTTCGAGCCGCGCGGCTTCCTGTCGAAAATGCCGCACGGCGCTCGCATGGTTCTGCATGGCGAACGTCGCACGATCCGGTGCGTTTTGGGGCATGGCGGCTCCAGAAAATGGTGATGCCTCTATTCACCGTCCGGCGAAATCCTGGTGCCGCCCAACGAGGCGGCTTGTCTGGTGCCGGTCGTCCAGACCGGCTTGCTTCGGGGGGGCCGCCTGAAGCCGAGTGGACGGAGAGGGGCTTGACAAGCGGCAGCGCAGTCGAGCCCCGAACCGCCCGAGGCAGCGAGCCCCCAGGCGAGCGGTTCAGGCGGGGGCGGAGCCCCGACGGCACAAGGAACGGACACAGGACACGAGCGAGCGAAGCGAGTAAGTGCCTGTGCCGTGACGCAGGTCGGGCGAGGTGAGCGCCAGCGAACCGAGAGCCGATCCTGAGATGAGCGCCAGCGAATCGAAGGACAAGGGCGACGGCTGAGCGCAGCGAAGACGGCGAGGGAGCTTGCACAGAACGTGACAGGGCCGCGAAGCGGAACTGGCGCGGGCTGTGCTGCTCCCGTCCCGAAGCCCCACTCGCGAAGCGAGGGGGTGCGCAGCCTTAGACGCCGATGAACTGGCCGCGTAGCGGACAGGTCAGCCCGAAGGGCCGAGCGCAGCGAGTCGGGGGCTAAGGCTGCGCACCCCCTCGAAGAGGGGCGGTGCCGTCGCCGGTTTGGCCTTAGCAGGCACTGGCAGGGGGGAGCCGCCCTAGCGGCTAGGCAAGGTCTGCCCGGCGTCCAGCCGGGACGGGCCGCAGGCCCGCCTTGCCGACCCCCTGACAGGGGCT
>JAQTVS010000254.1 GCA_028706735.1 Thiomonas sp. | reverse complement strand
GTTCATTCCCTCCGCGTTGCGGGCCGGTTTGCTCGGCCTGCCCGCCGCTGCCGTGCGCCATGCCCAGGTGCTGCGCCTGCGCGCCGGGGAAAACCTGCCGCTGTTTGACGGCGCCGGTGGCGAGTGGCTGGCGCGGCTCGATAGCCCGCAGCAGGTCGAGGTGCTGGAACATCGCGCCATTGAGCGCGAGACTGGGCCGCGCATTCACCTCGCAGTGGGCATGCCCGCAAATGAGCGCATGGATGGACTGGTGGAAAAAGCCACAGAACTGGGCGTTGCCAGCATCCAGCCGCTCATCACCCAACGCAGCGTGCTGCGCCTGAGCGGAGAGCGGGCGCAAAAGCGTGTGCAGCATTGGCAGGGCATCGCGGTGGCGGCGTGCGAGCAGTGCGGCCGCAACCGCCTGCCGCACATCGCCCCGATCCGCAAGCTGGCGGACTGGTTGGGCGATCTGCCCTTGGCGACGGCACGGCTCCTGCTCAGTCCTCAGGCAGAATCCACGGCGCTTTTGCCCGTTCTGCCCGAGGGCCATCACGCCTATGTGCTCTCCGGCCCCGAAGGCGGGCTGAGCGACGACGAAGAGGCACTGGCGCGCGCCGCCGGGTTCACGCCCGCGACTCTCGGTTCGCGTGTGCTGCGGGCCGACACCGCGCCCCTGGCTGCACTTCTCCTCCTCACCTCTGAAACACACCCACTCCACCATGATGAACGCTCTTGACGACCCCGCTTATCGCCTGCTGTTCGACAACAACCGCGCCTGGGTGGAATCGGTGCAGCGCACCGATCCGGCATTGTTCGAGCGTTTGGCGCAGCAGCAGACGCCGAAGTATTTCTGGATCGGCTGTTCAGACTCGCGCGTGCCCGCCAACGAAGTCATCAACCTCGCGCCGGGCGAGGTGTTTGTGCATCGCAACGTCGCCAATGTGGTGCCGCAGTCCGATCTGAATGCCTTGTCCACCCTGCAGTTCGCCGTCGACATCCTCAAGGTGGAGCACGTCCTCGTGGTGGGGCATTACAACTGCTCGGGCGTCAAGACGGTGCTGGAGGGGCGTCGTGTCGGTCTGGCTGACAATTGGCTGGGCCATGTGCGCGAGGTCATGGACAGCCACGCAACCCAGCTCGACGCCCTGGTCGATCCCGTGCAACGCTACGACCGTCTTTGCGAACTCAACGCACTTGAGCAAGCGCGCAACGTCTGCCGCACGACCGTTGTGCAGGATGCCTGGAGCCGCGGCCAACACGTCACCGTTCACGCCTGCGTCTATGGCTTGAAGGACGGGCTGCTGCGCGATCTGAGCTACAGCGTGAGCCGCGCTGGCGAGGTCTACCGTCAGTTCGACATCGCCTTGGGCCGCCTCGCGGCGTGAGCACGGTTCGTGCGGGAGCGGGCGCGCATGAGAAAACGCCGGGCCGCCCCAAGTTTTCTTGTCCCCCTCTCAGGAGGCCGGAGGCTCCGGCGCCGGGGGGGGCGGTGAGGGGATGGGCAGCGGCTGCAGCGCGCCGAAGTTCTCGGCGAGAAAAGCTTCGCCGTGCTCCAGAATGAAGTAGCGAAAAGTCTCCGCAGCCGGAGACAACAGCTTGGACAGGCTGTTGACGACATACCAGCGCCTCACCAGCGGCAGCCCTTCGACGGGTGGCACGGCGATCAGGCCACAGCGCAATTCCAGCCCGATGGTGTGGAGCGACAGAAAGCTCACTCCCATGCCGGCCATGACGGCCTGTTTGATGGTCTCGTTGCTGTCCATCTCGGTCAATGAGGGCAGATCGAGCTGGTATTGGCGCTGATATTCCTCGAACGCCGCGCGCGTGCCTGAACCCGGTTCGCGGATGATGAAGGCGAACTGGCTCAGTGCCTCGGCGGGCATTTCATCCCCCGCGAGCAGGGGGTGTCCCGGCGCAGCGACGATGCCGAGCGGGTGCGCGGCGAAGGGTTCGGCGCGGGTGGCCATATCGCGCGGCGGGCGTCCCATGACCGCAAGATCGACTTCGCTGTTTTGCAACTGCATCACGAGTTGCTCCCGGTTTCCGACCGACAGCCGCACCTCGACATGCGGATAGTCCTGCCGGAATTTCGCCAGGAGCCGTGGCACGAAATACTTGGCCGTGCTCACCATGCCCACGGTCAGCCGCCCCGCCTCAATGCCGCGAAACCGCGCCAGCGCGTCGTCCGCATCTTTCAGCGTAGCCAGAATCTTGCGCACATAGACCAGCAGGTATTCTCCCGTCACCGTAAGGCTGACGGTCTTGCCCTGCCGCTCAAACAGCGGCAGACCCACTTGCGACTCCAGCTCGCGGATCTGCATCGACACAGCCGGCGGGGTGAGATGCATCTCGCGAGCGGCTTTGCCGAAATTCAGATGGCGGGCGGCAGCGCTGAAGACCTTCAGCTGACGCAGGGTGACGTTTTTCATAAGATCAGAAAAGATTATCTACATCGCAATAAAAAATGAATTTACCTTAATTCATCGATCGACTTATATTCGGTGGTTCTGGCTGAGCAAGTCGCTGCCCCACAAGGGCGGCCCGCAGGCCAACCCATTGTGAACGGGCTCCGAAGTTCTACTTCAGGAGCTTTTACCGCAGCCAATGAAGTCTGTTCATGCGAGTCTCCGTTTTGGGGCTGCGGGCTTTTTGAAGTGACTTGCGCTTGCTGACATGTCTGCACAGCGGGTTTGCCATTCGACAGCAGGTTGCTTCAAAAAGTCATCGGGCCTCGAGCCAGCAGATTTGCCCGCACTTTCTGTGTCGGGCCGGTCTGCTGTCCGTGGCCATTCATCATTGGGAGCTCCATCATGCAGTCAGGTCGCACCACCGTATCAAAATTCCTTATTGAGCAATTGCACGGCACGGACGATCAAGCTGATCTGGCCGCGTTGCTGGTGGACGTGACCGCCGCGGTCAAGGCCATCTCCGCCATGACCTCCAAGGGGGCGCTCGGCGGCTTCCTCGGCGCGCTGGACACGCAGAATGTGCAGGGCGAAGTGCAGAAGAAACTCGATGTGCTCTCGAATGACGCCATGATCCAGGCGTGCGAGTGGGGCGGCCTGGTGGCTGGCATGGCGTCCGAAGAGATGGACGATCCGTATGCGCTGCCCAAGGAATTCGAGCGCGGCCCCTACATGCTCATTTTCGACCCGCTCGACGGGTCGAGCAACACGGACGTCAACGTCTCGGTCGGCACCATTTTCTCGGTGCTGCGCCACACCAAGATTGGCGACCCCACCGTGGCCGACTACCTGCGCCCTGGCGTGGAGCAGGTCGCTGCGGGTTACGCCATCTACGGCCCGGCCACCATGCTGGTGCTGACCGTGGGCAAAGGCACGCACGGTTTCACCCTCGACCGTGAAATCGGCAACTTCATCCTCACCCATCCCAATCTGCAGATTCCCGCAGACACCAGCGAATTCGCCATCAACACCAGCAACGAGCGCTTCTGGGAGCCGCCGATCCAGCGCTATGTCGCGGAGTGCAAGGCCGGCAAGACCGGGGAGCGCGGGCGTGACTTCAACACCCGCTGGATCGCTTCGATGGTCGCCGATGTGCACCGCATTCTCATGCGCGGCGGCATTTTCATGTACCCCAAGGACACCAAGGACCCGAGCAAGCCGGGCCGTCTGCGCCTGATGTACGAAGCCAATCCGATCGGCATGATCATCGAGCAGGCGGGCGGCGCGGCGTCCACCGGGCGCGGGCGTATTCTTGAGGTGCAGCCAACCTCGCTGCATCAGCGCGTGCCGGTGATGCTGGGCTCCAAGAACGAAATCGAGCGTCTGGAGCGCTATCACGCCGAATACGACCGGGGCGAAGACAAAGCCTTTGAGTCGCCGCTGTTCAAAGAGCGTTCGCTGTACCGCGACGAAGCCCGCAGCTGATGTCCGCCGTTGCCTGTGCGCTTCGCCATGTGCCGAGGCGGCGCAGGCTCGGCGGCAGCGCCTGTGCTTCGCGCCTGATCAACCCTGGCGGCGGCCCGCATCAAGACGGGCGCTGCATGATTTGATTTCCTTGCATTGAAAAGAGGCTCGCACCATGTCTGTCAAACATCCCATCATTGCCATCACCGGGTCGTCGGGCGCCGGCACCACCACGGTGATGCGCAGCTTCCAGCACATCTTCCGACGTGAAAACCTCACCGCGCAAATCGTCGAGGGCGACTCGTTCCATGCCTACAACCGCATGGAAATGCGCGAGGAGATGAAAAAGCAGGAAACCGCGGGCAACCGCCACTTCAGCCACTTCGGCCCCGACGCCAACCTGCTGGGCGAACTGGAAACCGTGTTCAAGACCTACGGCGAGACGGGCGGCGGCAAGGTGCGCAAGTACATCCACGATGCGGGCGAGGCGGCCGAATTCGGCGTCGATCCGGGCAACTTCACCGACTGGAAGGACATCAAGCCGGGTTCCGACCTGATGTTCTACGAAGGCCTGCATGGCGGCTATTCAGACGGCGCCATCGACGTCTCCAAGCAGGTGGACCTGCTGGTAGGCGTGGTGCCCATCATCAACCTGGAGTGGATTCAAAAGCTGCACCGTGACCAGATCCAGCGCGGCTATTCGCAAGAGGCGGTGATGGACACCATCCTGCGCCGCATGCCCGACTATGTGCATCACATCGCGCCGCAGTTCTCGCGCACCCACGTCAACTTCCAGCGCGTGCCCACGGTCGATACGTCCAACCCCTTCATCGC
>JAQTVS010000010.1 GCA_028706735.1 Thiomonas sp. | reverse complement strand
TGGTGCGCCCGGCTGGAATCGAACCAGCGGCCCTTGGCTTCGGAGGCCAATACTCTATCCACTGAGCTACGGGCGCAAACGGCAGTCCAAGACTTCCGTGCGACTTTCTATCTTAACCTGTCCCGATGTTGCGGCCTTTTGTTCAAGTCTGGAGTCGACGGATTGTCGCTTTTTGACTTGTGCAATGCGACAGTATGTCACGTTACAAAAAGTATCTTGGAGTGATTCAGATCAAATTCAGAGCCAGCGGCGGGCGGGGTTGGGGTTGACCCGATCGATGGATCGAGTGCAACGCATATGATGTTGTCTGAATTTTTTTGAATCTCCACTTTCCAATCGACAGCTATGAGCGCACCGCACTCGAATTCTCATCCGACATCTTCCAATTCCAATGACGTGTCTGATCTGGCTTTTGCGCCAACCTTGCGCAAAATCCTGATTGTGATGGGCATTGGATTTGCTGTTCCGATCATTTTGTTGTTGCTGATTGCCTTCTACATCGGCAGCAGCAGTGAGCCGCCTGCTGGTTCGGAGTCACTATCAACCGCAGCAGTGGATGCGCGGGTCGCCCCGGTGGGCTCTGCCGTCGTGGCAGCCAGCAGCCAGGCGGCTGCGCAGGCGAATGCCGCATCCATGACCACGGCAGCCGCTGCCGCTCCGGCGGCTGCCGCCGCCGCAACACCGGCAGGTTCTGGCAGCGGTGCGGCCATGCCGGTGGCTGCGACCAAAGTGGATGGCAAAGGGCTGTACGAGTCCACCTGCATTGCCTGCCACGGTGCGGGTGTGGCGGGAGCGCCGAAAGTGGGCGACAAGGCCGCGTGGGCGCCCATCATTGCGCAGGGCGACACGGTGTTGTACGACCGCGCCATTCATGGCTACACGGGCAAGCACGGCATGATGCCGCCCAAGGGCGGGTCCACCGCCAGTGACGATGACGTAAAGGCTGCCGTGGATTACATGGTGGCGCAGTCGAAGTAAATTTTCTTTGCAGCATCGGGGCCAGTGGCCCTCTTGGATTGCCTGGATCAAAACAGCCCGCGCCCGCGGGCTGTTTTTTTTGTGATCGATTACGACGGATCGGGCTGGAAGCCGAAGAACGCTGCAGGCGAGCCTGCGAACTGGCTGATGGTGAGCGGCGGCGCATCCGGGAGCAGCAATTGCTTGCCTTGCGCGTCGAGATGCTCGGCAACGATGGCGCTGTCGTTGCTGTGAAGCAGGCCAGCACCACAGTGTGTTTTCAGCCAGATCTGTCCTGGCGCATCGAGCCAGATGGACTCCACCTTGCAGAGCCGCTGGGTTTGTGTGCGCCAGTGCCAGCCGTCTTGCGCCGAGTGTTGCAGCCGCACGATCCAGGGTGCGGCTTCCAGACTGACGTCCACGCGTTGCGGGCCGTTCTGGAAGAACCACGCGCCAGTCGCATCTGAGGTGTAGTTGCGGCCAATGAACGCGGCCAAGCCGTCGTGCAGCACTGGCCCTGCATCTGTTTTGTCCAGACGGCCGCGGGCGTCGCGCGGCCAGATGGCGGGGCCGGCATGATTGCGCATCCACCAAGTCCCGCGCTGGTCGAGCGCCAGCCAGCCGGTGCAGCGCGGCACATGCGGCCAGCGTGTCATGGCCTGGAGAACAGCAGCGTCCATGTCAGTTCCGCACGGCCGTTCCGAAGGATCTGACGCCCCCCTCGGGGGGAGGCTTGCGCAGCAAGGCAGGGGGCTGTCCCATGTCAGATCCGCACGGCCGTTCCGAAGGATCTGACGCCCCCCTCGGGGGGAGGCTTGCGCAGCAAGGCAGGGGGCTGTCCCATCTCAGATTCCGTGCTGGAAAAATTGCAGCAGACGCTGTGGCAGCCAGTCCAGCCGTCCGGGCACGGAGCCTTGGGCAAAGCCCACATGGCCGCCGTGCGCGGGTTGTTCGAGCCGCACCCAGTCTGAGGCGAGCCTGGCATCGGGCAGCACGGAGGCTGGTTGGAAGGGGTCATTGCGGGCGTTGAGGATGAGGCTGGGCAGACGCAGCTGGCACAAATGCGGCTTGCTCGACGCGCGCCTCCAGTAATCGGCTGCGTCGCGGAAGCCGTGGATCGGCGCGGTGAAAGCATCGTCGAACGCGCCCAGATCGCGGGCGCTGCGCACACGCTGGGCATCGGCCAGGCCGGGGTGGCGTGCAATCATGCGCAGGGCCTTGGGTTTGAGGGTGCGCAGAAACATGCGGGTGTAGATCTGGTAGCTCAGCCCTGTGGCAATGGCGCGGCCGCCGGCGGCCAGATCGAGCGGCGCGCTCACGGCAGCCAGCGCCCGCACGCGGTTGCCCGCGCTGGCGCCTTGCTCCTGTGCCCAGCGCAGCAGCGCATTGCCTCCGAGTGAGACGCCTGCGGCGTAGATCGGCGCGCGCGGGCGCAGGATGGCAAAGCGCTGCAGTATCCAGTCGATCTCGGCAAAGTCGCCAGAGTGATAAGCGCGCGGGGCGTGGTTATCTTCGCCTGAACAGCCACGGAAATGTGGCACGGCGCATTGCCAGCCTTCTGATGCGCAGGCCGAGAGCACAGACCGGGCGTAATGGCTCCGGGACGATCCTTCGAGGCCGTGGAACAGCACCAGCAGCGGCGTGTCGGGGGACGTTTGCGCGTCCAGCCAGTCCACATCGATGAAGTCGCCATCAGGTGCCGTCCAGCGTTCGCGGCGCAGCGCTGGCGCGGGCACTGATGGACGCGAAATCAGCGCGGGCAGCACGGTTTGCAACTGCCCGCCGGGCAGCCAGCGCGGTGCGGTGTAAGGCGGGATCAGTTTGGCCTGATGCATGAATGCGAGGATGGCAGGGCAGTGTGCAGTGCATCGCAAGGAACTGCACACCCGGCAATTCAGTGCAGCACGTCGCTGGGCGCCATGGCGTCCAGCGGGGTTTGCGGCGTGCCCGGGCTGGCGTGATGCAGCACGATGCGCCATCCAGCGGCGGTCTGTACAAACACATTGGTGGCAAGGACGAAACCCCATTGCGGCTTGCCGTCCACCTCCACCTGCACCCGCTCGACCACACTGTGCGTTGCGCTGCTCATGCTCTGCCAGCGGTGCTGCACTTCCGCGTTGATCTGCAGACTGCCGTTGCTGAACAACTGGGAAAACCCGTCGCGAATGGCGGCTGGGCCGTCCAGCCGCTGCCCGCCAGGATGAATGCAGCAGATCTCTTCATCCTCGGCCCACAAGGCCATTAGCGCGTCCAAGTTGCCGTTGGACAGCGCGTCGTAAAACGCGGCCTCCAGATCGTCGGGAGAGTTGGTCCAGGGGGTCTGGGGCGGGAGCTTGCGGCGGGGCATGGGCGGTCTCGGTAGTGCTGAATGCGTTAGCGGAACACCACGGTTTTGTGGCCGTTGCGCAGGATGCGGTGTTCCACCTGCCAGCGCACCGCGCGGGCGAGCACCACGCTTTCCACATCTTGCCCGACCGCAGTCAGGTCGGCGGCGCTCATGGTGTGATCCACGCGCTCCACATCCTGTTCGATGATGGGGCCTTCATCGAGGTCGGCGGTGACGTAATGCGCCGTGGCGCCGATGAGCTTGACCCCGCGCGCATACGCCTGCGCATACGGGCGCGCGCCCTTGAAGCTGGGCAGAAACGAGTGGTGGATGTTGATGGCGAAGCCACCGAGCTGCTGGCAGAACTCGGGGCTGAGGATCTGCATATAGCGGGCGAGCACCAGCAGTTCCGCGCCAGTGCGCTGCATCACCTCGGCAATGGCTTGTTCCTGCGCGCGCTTCTCCTGTGCGCTGGCGCCGGTGGTCAGTGGCAGATGGTGGAAGTCCAGGCCGTAACTGCGTGTGAGATCGGCGAAGGTGGTGTGGTTGGAAACCACGCCGCCGATGTCCATGGCCAGTTGTCCGGCCTTCCAGCGGAAGAGCAGGTCGTTGAGGCAATGGCCGTGCTGGCTGACTGCGATGACCACTTTCGGGCGCACCCGCAAGTCATGAAATTGCGCCTGCATGTCAAAGCGTTTGCGCACCTCGCCAAACAGCAGGGCGAGCTGCGCGGCGTCCTGCAGGTGCTCGGGGGCGGAAAAGTGCACCCGCATGAAAAACAGACCGGTGTCGGCATCGCCGTATTGCTGCGAGTCCATGATGTTGCAACCGGCTTGGTACAGCAGGCCGGAGACCGAATGCACGATGCCCGGCGCATCCGGGCAGGAGAGGGTGAGAACGAATTCTGGCTTGGTGTGCGGCATACCGGGCCGCGCTGGCGGCGGTGGGTTGAACGTTGAACGGCAAAACCCGGGATTTTAGGCTTGAAGACGCCGCTTAGCGCGTGAGCTGCACGGAGCCTTGCACGGTGAGTTGCAGCGGGGTTCGCCCAGTTGCCAGCGGCACGGCCGGCGCCTCTTCGGCTGCCATGGCGGTTGCGGCGCGCATCAGCACCGGGCGGGGTTGCGGCATCTGGCCTTGCACTGGCTCGATCTGCAGGGTGCGCAGGGTGTAGCTGGCATAGCCCAGGGCGTGTGCGGCGGTTGCGGCCTTGGCTTTGAAGCGGGCGATGGCCGACTCGATCAAGGCGGTTTCTTCCCGGACGCGCAGGGCGTGGGAGAGTTCAAACCCGCTGGACTCGATCATCAAACCCTGCTGGGCGAGTTGCCCCGCCAGTTTGCCCAGCGCGGCAACATCGTGCGACTTGAGAATCAGCCTGGCGCGCACTGTCCAGCCGTCGCGCTGCGACTGGTTGTTGACCGTCTTCCAGCGCGGCTGGGTGCTGAAGCCGCCGCTGCTGGCCTCCACGCCAGACGCCGCGCGGGACTGCTGCAAGGCGGCGTCGAGGGTCTTGCTCACCTGCGTGGTGAGACTGGCGGAGTCTGCGCCGCTGCGCTCTGCCGCAAGGGTGATGACCGCGAGGTCGGGCGTGACCTCGACCTGCGCGGATGCCTGCAGATCCACCACGCCAACAGGCGACGGCGTGACGGTTTGCGCCCAGGCAGCGGAGCACAGCGTGAGGCTGGCGATCGGCAGAACCATGGTTTGCAGCGCACGGCGGAATGACATACAGGCTCCTCGAATGGCCTGGGACGCAGGCCTTAAGCCGAGTCTAAGGCAGCGCAGCGAACATTCCACCATCGCAAATCGTTTGACTCAGTCGTTTGACTTGTTACGGAGGCTTCTATGCAAACCAGAAAACTTTGGGCCGCGCTGGCGGCAGCCGGCATCATCGCCGGTGCGGGCACCATGGCCTATCAGTTCAGCTACGCCGGGCAGGCGCCGCAGGTGGAGATGAACCACAAGGTGGTGCCGCTGTTCAACAACCCGCCGACCGCACCGATGACGAGTGTCGTGACCAGTGCGCCGAATTTCGCCTCCATCGTGAAAGCCTACGGGTCTGCGGTGGTGCACATCAACGTGAAGGGCGAAACCAAGGAGACGGTGCAGCAGCAGCAGATCCCCAAACAGTTCCAGAACGATCCGTTCTTCCGCTTCTTCCAGCAGTTCAACAACGGCCAGCAGCAGGAAGTGCCCACCGAAGGCCTGGGCTCGGGATTCATCATCAGCTCGGATGGGTTGATTCTGACCAACGCGCACGTGGTCAAGGGCGCCAGTTCGGTGCGTGTGACGCTCACCGACCATCGCACTTACAAGGCCAAGGTGCTGGGCTATGACATCAAGACTGACATCGCGGTGATCCAGATTCCGGCCACCAACCTGCCGACCGTGCGCCTGGGCAACCCCGGCAATCTGGAGCCGGGCGACTGGGTGCTGGCCATCGGCTCGCCCTATGGCTTCTACAACACAGTGACCGCCGGGATTGTGAGTGCCAAGAGCCGTTCGCTGCCGGACGACAGCATGGTGCCTTTCATCCAGACCGACGTGGCGGTGAACCCGGGCAACTCCGGCGGGCCGCTGTTCAACACCAAGGGCGAGGTGGTCGGCATCAACTCGCAGATCTTCACCCAGACGGGCGCGTTTGAAGGCCTGTCGTTCGCCATCCCGATCAATGTGGCCGAGCGCGTGGCCAAGCAGATCATCGAGCATGGCAAGGTGCAGCACGCACGGCTGGGCATTGCGGTGCAGACGGTGACACAAAGTCTGGCCACCTCCTTCGGCCTGCAGACCCCGCGCGGCGCGCTGGTGGCGCAGGTGGAAAAGGACAGCCCCGCGTCCAAGGCGGGCCTGCAGCCGGGCGACATCATTCTCAGCGTGAATGGCCAGCCGGTGAACGACTCGGCCGATCTGCCGATGATGATCGGCCTGTCCGCGCCGGGCACAAAGGTGACGTTGGGCGTGTGGCATGACCACAAGCAGCAGACCGTCACGGCGGTGCTTGGCAACTTCAGCGATAACGTGACTCTGGCTTCGGCCAGCACCGGCGCACACGGCGACCACGGCGGACTGGGCCTGGTGGTGCGCCCGCTCAACGCCAATGAAGAGCAGCAGGCCGGCGTGTCGCATGGCCTGTTGGTCGAAGGCGTCAGCGGCCCGGCGGAAGAGGCCGGCATCCAGCCCGGAGACATTCTCATCGCGGTCGATGGTAAGTCGGTCAACACCATCGACCAGGTGCGCAGCATCCTGAAGGGCGCGGGCAAGTCCGTGGCCCTGCTGATTCAGCGCGGCAGCAACCGCATCTTCGTTCCGGTGCAGATCGGCTGACCGTCCGTTATTGGTCACTTCCTTTCCTCCAAGCAGTGTTTGGCGGGGCCGCTGGCCCCGCTTTTTTATGGGCGATCTGGCTGCGGGTGTGTTCTACACTCGGGTTTTCCCCAAGGAGTACTCCATGTCGATTGCACAAACCCTCAAGAATCTGGGCATCAGCCTGCCCCCCGTTTCCACCCCCGCCGCCGCCTATGTTCCCTTTGTGCAGACTGGCAATCTGGTGTTTCTCTCGGGCCATCTTGCGAAAAAGGACGGCAAGGTGTGGGTCGGGCAGCTTGGCACGGACATCGATACCGCGACCGCCAAAGAGGCGGCGCGCGCCATCGCCATCGACCTGCTCGGCACCTTGCAGGCCGCAGTGGGCGATCTGGAGCGGGTCAAGCGCGTGGTCAAGCTGCTGGGCCTGGTGAACTCTGCGCCAAACTACACCGAGCACCATCTGGTGATCAACGGCGCGTCCGAGCTGATCGCGCAGGTGTTTGGCGAGCGCGGCGCGCATGCCCGCAGCGCCTTTGGCGTGGCGCAGTTGCCCATGGGCGCGGCGGTGGAAATCGAACTCATCGCCGAGGTCTGAGCGTGATCCGCCGGGCCGTGCTGGACGATGCCGAGGCGCTGGCCGGACTGTCGGAACAACTGGGCTACCCCGCCACCGCGGCCATCATGCGCGAGCGCCTTGCGCGCATCTTGCCCGCAGCCGATCACGCGGTGTTCGTCGCGGAAGTGCAGGGACGGGTGGTGGCCTGGACGCATGTGCTCAACGTGCTGCATCTGGAGTCTGGACCCTGCGCCGAAATCGCCGGGCTGGTTGTGGATGAAGCGCACCGCGGCGACGGCCTGGGGGCCGCGCTGGTGCGCTGCGTCATCGACTGGACGCGCTCGCAGGGGTTTGCTGTGCTGAAAGTGCGCAGCCGCGCCGAGCGTCTGCGCACCCATCAGTTCTATTTGCGCCTGGGCTTTGTTCAGACCAAGGTGCAGCATCTGTTCGAGCTGAGCATGCCGGACTGCTCGCGCTGACGGCGCGCGCGTGGTGGTGGAAAACGGGGTGGTCAAGTTCTACTTCGCCACTGGCTCGGCGGCGTTGAACGCCGAGTTGGCGAAAAAAACGCGCGTTAGCGGAAGTGGTTGTCAAATAAATTACGCCGCCGCTTTGCACAACGCCCTGCCAGTTGGCAGGGCGTTGTATTTCAGGCGCGGCTTGCCTGGTCTGGCTTGAACGTGAGGTCGAGCTTGCGCCCGCGCTTGGCCCGCTTGCCCGCATACGCCGCTTGCTGCGCGGCGCTCAGCGTGGTGCTGCGTTCTGCGCCGCCGCGTCCTTTGCCGCTGAGGATCAGGGCATCGCGGTCGGCTGCCAATTGGGCGATGCTTGCCAGCGTTTCCCCTGCGTCCAGCGCCATCAGGGTGACGCCGCGTCCGCCGCGTGCCAGGGTTTTGACTTCTGCCGCGGGATAAAGCAGCAAGCGGCCGAGCGCACTGAGTGTGGCAAGGCGGCCTGCCGGATGGCCATCCGCCTCGGTCGCAAGAATCAGCGGGCGCTGCAGCGCGTCGCCGTCTTCCAGAGTGACAAAGGTTTTGCCGGCGCGCTGGCGGCTGAGCAGATCGCCCAGGCTGGTGACAAAGCCGAAACCCTGCGCCGTCCACAGCAGCAGTTGCACGCCTCGCGCACCGGCGAGGTAGTGCAGCGGCTGCGTGCCGGGCGCCAGCTCGATGAATGCTGTGATGGGCTGGCCGTCGCCGCGCCCGCCGGGCAGATCGGCGACGTCGAGTGAGTAGGCGCGGCCATCGCTGCCGAGTACGACGAGCGGATCGACGCTGCGGCATTCGAACGTGGCGTAGAGCGCATCGCCCGGCTTGAAGGCGAGGGTGTCGAGGGTCAGGCCGTGGCCTTTCTGCGCGCGCAGCCAGCCCTTTTGCGACACGATGACAGTGACGGCTTCATCGACCACCTTGACCTCGGCCACGGCGCGCTGTTCGGCTTGGATGAGGGTGCGGCGGTCGTCACCAAACTGTTTGGCGTCTGCCTCGATCTCGCTGATGATCCGGCGCGTCATGGCCTTGTCGTCGGCCAGCAGTTTTTGCAGTTCGGCTGCTTCAGTGCGCTGCGCGGCGAGTTCCTTGTCGATGCGGATGGCTTCCAGCCGTGCGAGCTGGCGCAGCCGCATGTCGAGAATGTCGTCGGCCTGCAGTTCGGTGAGATCGAAACGCGCCATCAGGGCCGGCTTGGGATCGTCGCTGTTGCGGATGGTGTCGATGACTTCGTCGAGATTGAGCAGCACCTGCTGCCGACCTTCGAGGATGTGGATGCGCGCGTCCACCTGTTCCAGGCGGTGGCGGCTGCGGCGCTGCACCGTGTCACGGCGATAGGCGACCCACTCGCGCAGGATGTCCATCAGCCCCTTCTGGCGCGGCTTGCCGTCGGCGCCGATCATCACCAGATTGATCGGCACGCTGGTCTCCAGGCTGGTGCGGGCGAGCAGGGTGTTGATGAACTCGGTCTGATCGATGCGTGCGCTGCGCGGCTCGAACACCAGCCGCACCGCGGCCTCGCGGCCGGATTCGTCGCGCACGGTGTCGAGCAGACCCAGCAGGCTGGCCTTCAGCGCAATCTGATCGGGCAACAGCGCCTTCTTGCCGGGGCGGATCTTGGGGTTGCTGAGCTCCTCGATTTCTTCGAGCACCATCTGTGTGCTGGTGCCGTGCGGCAGTTCGTTGATGACCAGTTGCCATTGGCCGCGCGCGAGTTCTTCCACCGTCCAGCGCGCCCGCACCTTCAGGCTGCCACGGCCGACGGCATAGGCTGCGGCGATGTCTTGCGGGCTGGAGATGAGCTGGCCCCCGGTGGCGAAGTCGGGCCCGGGCAGTAGCGCCAGGGCATCGGCGAGTTCAAGCCTGGGATTCTTGAGCAGGGCGACGCAGGCGCTGGCCACCTCGCGCAGGTTGTGCGCCGGAATCTCGGTGGCCATGCCCACGGCGATGCCGCTGGCCCCGTTGAGCAGCAGGAAAGGCAGGCGCGCGGGCAGCAGCCGGGGCTCGGTGGTCGAGCCGTCATAGTTGGGAATGAAGTCGGCGGTGCCCGCGTCGATTTCACTGAGCAGCAGCCGGGCGATGGGCGAGAGCCGCGCCTCGGTGTAGCGCATGGCCGCAGCGCCGTCGCCATCGCGCGAGCCGAAGTTGCCCTGGCCGTCGATCAGGGGATAGCGCTGCGCGAAGTTCTGCGACAGCCGCACCAGGGCGTCGTAGGCGGCCTGGTCGCCATGCGGGTGAAAGCGGCCGAGCACGTCGCCCACCACGCGGGCCGACTTGACCGGCTTGGCATCCGCCGCCAGCCCCATGCGCCACATGGCGTAGAGAATACGCCGCTGCACCGGCTTCAGACCGTCGCACACATCGGGCAGGGCGCGGCCCTTGACCACGGAGATGGCATAGTCGAGATAGGCGCTGCGGGCATAGTCGCCCAGCGCCAGGGTGTCGGCTTCGTCTTCAGGCCGGTTGTCGAATTCGAGGGTGGCTTGTTCAGTCATGGTTTAGATATCCACTTCAACCTGATCGCCGTATTCCTCCATCAGCCCGCGGCGGGCCTGGGCTTCGCCCTTGCCCATGAGTTGGTGGAACAGGAGTTCGGCGTCATCGAGGCGCACGCGGTACAGGCGGCGGGTGTCGGGGTTGAGGGTGGTGTCCCAGAGCTGCTCGGCGCTCATCTCGCCCAGTCCCTTGAAGCGCGAGATCTGCCAGGCGCCGTCCTTCAGTCCGTCCTTGCGCAGCTTGTCCTGCGCGGCGAGCAGTTCGGCGTCGTCGAGCACATAGAGCTTTTGTGCCGGCTTCTTGCCGCGTGCGGGCGCGTCGAGGCGGTAGAGCGGCGGGCGGGCCACGCAGACATGACCGCGCTCGATGAGCTTGGGAAAGTGACGGAAGAACAGGGTGAGCAGCAAGACCTGGATGTGCGAGCCGTCCACGTCGGCATCGCTCAGAATGCAGATCTTGCCGTAACGCAGGTTCGACAGATCGGGCGTGTCGCTCTTGCCGTGCGGGTCGACGCCGATGGCCACCGCGATGTCGTGGATCTCGGTATTGGCGAACAGCCGGTCGCGTTCGACTTCCCAGGAATTGAGCACCTTGCCGCGCAACGGCAGCACGGCCTGGAACTCCTTGTCGCGGCCCATCTTGGCCGAGCCGCCGGCCGAGTCGCCCTCGACCAGAAACAGTTCATTGCGCGCCAGGTCGCGGCTTTCGCAATCGGTCAGTTTGCCCGGCAGCACGGCCACGCCCGAGCCTTTTTTCTTCTCCACTTTTTGCGCAGCGCGCAGGCGGCTCTGCGCCTGGCGGATGACGAGTTCGGCGAGCTTTCTGCCCTGATCGACATGCGCGCTGAGCCAGATCTCGAACACCGGCCGCACCGCCTGGCCGACCAGCCGCAGCACGTCGCGGCTGTTGAGTTTTTCCTTGATCTGACCCTGGAACTGCGGGTCGAGCACGCGCGCCGACAGCACGAAGGACGCACGGGCGAACACGTCTTCCGGCAACAGCTTCACGCCCTTGGGCTGCAGGCTGTGCAATTCGATGAAGCCTTTCACCGCCTGGTACAGGCCTTCACGCAAACCGGCCTCGTGCGTGCCGCCGGCCGGTGTCGGAATCAGGTTGACGTAGGACTCGCGAAGCAGAGCGCCCTCTTCGGTGAAGGCCACGCACCAGGCAGCGCCTTCCCCCTCGGCGAAGCTCTCCCCATCAGAAGCGCTGGCGTAGTGCTCGCCCTCGAACAGATCGATGAAGGGATCGGCGGGCAGGCTGCTCTGCAGATAGTCGCGCAGGCCGCGGGCATATTCCCAGTGCGTGGTGTCGCCGGTTTTTTCCTGGATCAGATCGACCTTCACGCCGGGCAGCAGCACGGCCTTGCTGCGCAGCAGATGCGTGAGCTCGGCCAGCGGCAAATGGGCGCTGTCGAAGTACTTGGCATTGGGCCAGACGCGCACGCGGGTGCCGCTCTTGCGCTCATCGCGTGCGGCCTTGCGCACTGTCAGCGGTTCGACGACATCGCCGTCGGCAAACACCAGATGCGCCACCTGTCCGTCGCGCCAGACCGTGACCTCCAGCCGCGCGGCCAGGGCATTCGTGACCGACACGCCCACGCCGTGCAGGCCGCCGGAGAAGCTGTAGGCGCCGCCCTGCAACTTGTCGAATTTGCCGCCGGCATGCAGCCGGGTGAACACCAGCTCGACCACTGGCGCGTTCTCTTCCGGGTGCAGGCCAAAAGGAATGCCGCGGCCGTCATCTTCCACGCTGACGCTGCCATCGGCGTGCAGGGTGACGGCGATGTGCCGGCAGTAGCCGCCCAGGGCTTCGTCGGCGCTGTTGTCGATGACTTCCTGCACGATGTGCAGCGGGTTGTCGGTGCGGGTGTACATGCCCGGCCGCTGGCGCACGGGCTCCAGGCCCTTGAGCACGCGGATGGACGATTCAGAGTAAGCGGGAGGTCGGCGGCTGGCCATTGCGAGGGAGGAGGGGCGAAGGTCTAAAACTATCCACAGGGTTGGCTGCGTTGCGAAGTTATCCCCAGAGGCTGGGGAAAATTTCACATCGGCTGGCCGGAAACCCCTGATTTCACGCGGGTTGATCGGGGTGCCTAAAAAAAAGGCAGGCCGTTGGCCGGGCAGAACTGCGCGAGAGCGTCCTCGCGCATCTGGATTGCAGTGGATTGTAGGCAGCGCGCCGACGCCTTCCCGGCGGGGCGCTTGTCGTGCGTTCTGCGCTTACTGCATGTCCAGATCGGGCAGCACCGCGTCGAGTCCGGCCTGGGCGCATTCCTCGTCAACCTTGCCATCGGGCGCACCGCTCACGCCCACGGCACCGTACATGCGTCCACCGGCTTCAATGGGCACCGAGCCCGCGGTGAAGGCCAGGCCATCGCCGAGCAGCGCCAGTGGCGAAGCCGCCTGCGGCCCCATCGCGGTGCCCTTGATGCCGAACATGGCGGCGGTGTAGGCCTTTTGCCGACTGATGGCCAGCGAGACCGGCGGAGCCAAGGTATCGCGCAGCGTGGCCTGCACGATGCCGTTGCGATCGACCACGGTGGCGCTGACCTGCAGGCCCTTGGCGCGGCAGGTCTTGATGGCGCCCTGCGCAATGCGCTCGGCGGTTTCGAGAGTCAGCCGGTGCACCGTGACCGTGAGCGGTTCCGCTGAAAAGGCGGGCGCCGCGCAAAGCGCGCAAAGGCTGAGAGTGGCGGATAAGCGGGTGAGGCGAGTCGTCATGGTTGTCTCCTGCAAGTGGAATGGATGCTGTTGTCGTTGGCAGGGCGTATGCATGCTGCAGTATTCCATAGACGGCTCGCCTTGTCCGCGTGCAGGCGCGGGATGCTGCGGGTGAGTCAGGGGCTGGCTTGCATCAGCGTGTCCACCACTGGGGCAATGGCCTGGGCGATGCGTTCCATGCCTTGGGCATCCGGGTGCAGCAGCACGGTCTGGTGCGGCGCGTGTCCTTCGAGATAGAGCTGCGGGTCGGGCTGGCCGCTTGCGCTCAGCAACACATGGCCGACATCGACAAACCGGACTCGCGCGCTCTGTGCGTAGCGCTGCGCCAGCGCGGCGTTGATCTTGAGGGTTTCTGCGCTGATCCACGCCGAGCGCTTGCTCGGCAGCACGCCGAGCAGCAGCACATGGGTGTGCGGCAGCAATTGATGCACCTTGTCCACTACCGCCTCGATGCCCGGCACGGTGAGGTGCGCCCCCCAGTGCGGACGTCCCAGGTTGTTGGCGCCGATCAGCAGGATGAGCACCTTGGGCGAGATGCCCTGGACCTGTCCATGGTCGAGCCGCCACAGCACGCTGGAGGTGGTGTCGCCGATGAAGCCGAGGTTGAGCGGGCGATAGCGCCCGTACTCCTGTTGCCAGACGGGCTGGTAGTCGGCCCACGGCTGCGGCCCGCCGCGCTCCCAGTTCTGCGTGATGGAATCGCCAAGCCAGACCAGTTCCGGCTGGCTGTGGCGCACTTGTCGCAGCGAGGCTTCAAAGCGTTTGCGCCACCAGGGCAGATCCATCCGGCCGATGGGCGCAGTTGCCAGATTGACCGTGGTGCGCGCTTGCGCTGCGCTCAGCCACGGGCCGAACGCCAGCGCGCCGACAGTTGCCCGCAGCAGCAAGCGGCGGGTGGGGGAGGGCGGGCGTGTGCTCATGGCGT
This sequence comes from Thiomonas sp., assembly GCA_028706735.1. Lineage (GTDB taxonomy): Bacteria > Pseudomonadota > Gammaproteobacteria > Burkholderiales > Burkholderiaceae_C > Thiomonas. The sequence continues at coordinate 6,430 of JAQTVS010000010.1, read as the reverse complement.
GCTCATAAGCGTGCTCGGGGCGGTGGTTGATGCGGCGGCGTGCTCTCCCGCATCAAGGCCCCCTGCGCTTGCGAGCGCAAGCTGCCCCCACTGTGCGGCCCAGCTTGCGCTGCGGCGGATGGGGTTCGGAATGAGATCGTCCAGCGCGGTGGCATGGGCCCTTGCAGATCACGCCAGACGCCATCGGCCCCGCAATGCAGTTCCACCCGGGCGCCGCCCTGGGAAGACCCATGCCAGCCGGCGAGGTGCTGCGGCTGTCCTTGCCCGTTGCGCTCCAGGCGCAGTGCGAAGGGATAGCCCTCCGTGGTGGCCCCGCGCAGTTCCGCGGCGCACGGAGTTGAGCGCCCCCAGGGGCGGCTTGCCGACCCTCCCCCCGTGGGGGACAAAGACACTTGGGGCGGCTCTGCGTTTCCTCGAGAGGTCGGGAATGAGGCGATGGCAGGTTTGGGGCGAAACAGATTGAACACGGGGCGCGGCATATCGAATTGGGATCGGCAAATTATGCGCGCCGGGTCTGTTGCGGAATCTGTGAGGAAGTTGTCACTTTTGCACAAACTCTGACGCGGCTGATTGTCTGGAAGAACACAAGCGTGACCGAATTCACGGACTTGAGTGGTGATGTTCGGGAGAATCCAGACATGTCTGAAAGGCTTTGTTTCACCCTTTATGAATAATGCATAGGGGCCATCTGTTTCTGTCACACGAAGAATTGTAAATAAACCCGACATTTATATGACATTCAAACACGCGATGTTTTCGCCAATTTTCTGGCTTTTCCGCTGTCTCCCCCCTTGTCGGCTCCATTCCCTTGGTTCTGTGTATTGAGCCCCGCCTGATTCCATCGTTCTTCCTGTGATGCCCGCCTTATCAACACGCGCTCTGTCCCGCTGGCTGCTCTGGTCCGCCGGGATTGTGGCGTCCTATGTGCTGCTGGCGTGGGGTGTGCTTGGCGTGCGTTCGGGCGATGTGGTGCTATGGCCTTCGGCGGCGGTCGCCGCGTTTGCCTTGATCGCGCGCGGGCCGTCCATGCTGCCGGCCATTCTCCTGGCCTCCTGGTTGAGCAATCGCCTCCTGCTGGGCTGGGGGCCGGAGGCCAGTTCCCTGATCGCGCTCGGCGATGCGCTGGGGCCCCTGCTGGGGCTGTGGGTGCTGCGGCGGCGTCCGGGCGGATGGCGGGGCTTCGTGGTGATGACCGATGCGGTCTGGTTCATCGGGGCCATGGGCATTCTGGCCGCGGCGGTGTCGGCAGCCGTCGGCGCGACGGCTGCCGCGCATTTCGGCTTTGGCCGCTCGCCGGTGTCGGGCGATCTGGGAGTGCAATGGTGGATCACCGACATGACCAGCGTCGTGGTGCTGACGCCGGTGGCGGAACTGCTGCGGCGGCAGAACTGGCCCGCCCTGCGCGCGGTGTTGAACTGGGAAATGTTGCAGCTGTCGGCGCTGGCGCTGGGCGGGACTTCGCTCGTGTATCTGCTGCCAACCGGACAGAGTGCATTGCCGATCGGCCTGGCCAGCCTGGTCATGCTGCCCTTGCTGTGGACGGCGCTGCGCCTGCCGCTGGTGGTGACCAGTGCGCTGATGGCTGCGGTTGGCGTGCTGATCGTCGCCGCCACTCTGATGCACCTTGGCCCAATGTACAGCATGGTGGGATCGGAACGGTTCATGGCGCTGCAGATCATCCTGCTGGTTTTTTCCAGCGCACTGCTGCTCGCTGGCCTGATGGCCAACGAGCGCACGCTGGCGCTCAAGCAAGTGCGCGACATCAACGCCACGCTGGAAAAAAAGGTTAATCGCCGCACCGCCGCGCTGCAGATCAGCCAGGCCACGACGCAGGCGCAACTGCGCTTTCAGGAGTCGCTGCTCAACGCGCTGCCCAACCCGGTGGCGTTCAGTGACCCGCAGGGGCGGTTCACCCGGGTGAATACTGCATTCAATCTTCTCGTGGCGCTGGGCAGCCCCGAGATCCACGGGCGCAGCGGGTCGCAGATTCTTGGCTCTTCGCTGGGACGCATCTGGGAAGACATGGATAGCGAGTTGCTCTCCGGCAGCCTGCAGGTGACGCGCGAGGCGCCCTATCTGCATCCAGACCATGAACCGACCATCTGGATTCTGAACAAGGCGCTGGTGCGCGACGCGGTGAGCCGCCAGATCGTCGGCGTAGTGACCAGCATGCAGGACATCACCGCGATCAAACAGTTGCAGCAGCAGCTCAGCGAAGACGAACAGCGCTTTCGCTTTCTCGCGGAGGAATCTCCCGTGCCCCTGGTCATCACCCGTGCGGCGGATGCCGCGCTGCTGTTCTCCAACAAGGCGGCGGACAGCCTGTTCCGCACGACGTATGCCCAGAATGCCGGACTGCCGATGCGCCATCTCTGGGTGGATTCGACGGACCGCGACAGGCTCGTGAGCCGACTGCAGCGCGAAGGCGGCGCCGTGCGGGGCCTGGAGTCCAAATTCCGGCGATTCGACGGGACCGAAGTCTGGCTGCTGCTGTCCGTCACCCGCGGGCGCTACCGCGACGACGACGCGCTGATTTTCGCCTTCAAGGACATCACCGAGGCCAAGGAGCGCGAAGCCGAGCTGCGCAATCTGGCCTACACCGATGTGCTCACCGGCATTCCGAATCGGCGCTATTTCCTGGCGCGGGCGGCGCTGGAATTGCGCAAGGCGCAGCGCGAAGGCAGCCCGTTTGCCGTGCTGGCGCTGGACATCGACCGTTTCAAGCAGATCAACGACACCCTCGGCCATCAGGGCGGAGATACGGTCATCCGCTGCTTCGCCCAGACCTGCATGCAGCAGTTGCGCGGACAGGATATCTGCGGCCGGCTGGGGGGCGACGAGTTCGCCATCCTGTTGCCGCAGACCACGCGGCAGGTTGCATTTGACGTGGCGCAGCGCCTGCGCCTGACCATTCAGGAAGCGGGCTGTCTGCCGACGGCGACCAAGGCAGGCCTGCAGCAGACGCTGACGGCAAGCATCGGCATCGCCGAGTTTCTGCCCACGGCCTCCGTCGTGGATGTGGACGAGCTGCTCGACCGCGCGGATCGGGCGCTGTACCGCGCCAAACAGTCCGGGCGCAACCGGGTGGAGCTCTGGACTGGCGAGTTTCCGGGCGCGGCGTGAATGCGGCGCCTACGGCGCCGCAATGTCCTTGTGGTCGAGCAGCCAGCGGTAGAGGGCGACGCGTTTGAGCCCTGTGAGGTCAGCGGCCACCGCCGCGGCGCGTGAGGCGGGCAGCTCCTGCGCCAGGCGCTGCAACAGCGCAACCGCCTTGGCATCGAGGGCCGCGGCGGTCTGCTGCGGCTGCAGCAGCAGCACGAACTCCCCCTGCGCGCGCTTCGGGTCGGCGTCCAGCCAGTCGAGCGCGGTTTGCGCGGTGCAGGGCAGCACGGTCTCGAACTGCTTGCTCAGTTCCTTGGCCAGCACCAGACGCGCCTGCGCGTCCAGATCGCGCAGCGCGTGCAGGCAGGCGTGGATGCGATGCGGCGCCTCAAAAAACACCGTCACGCGCGGGCTGTGCAGCGCGGCCTGCAAAAACGCGCGCAAGGCAACGGCCTTCTCGGGAGCGAAACCGGCGAAGCAATAACCCGCTTGCAGATCCAACCCGCAGGCGCTGAGCGCTGTCGGCACGGCGCTGGCGCCGGGAATGGGCATGACGCGTAGCTGCGCGGCGTGCATGGCCGCGGTGATGCGGCTGCCCGGATCGCTGATGCCCGGCGTGCCCGCATCACTGAGGAAGGCCACGCGCTCGCCTGCGGCCACCGCCGCGACGATCTGCTGCGCAGCCTGCGCCTCGCGGTGCTGGTCGCAGCGCAGGGTGGGTTTATGCAGGCCGTAAGCGTCCAGCAGGCGTTGCGCCACCCGCGTGTCTTCCGCGGCAATGCGGTCGGCGTGGTGCAACACGGCCAGGGCGCGCAGGCTGATGTCCCCCAGATTACCGATGGGCGTGGCCACCATGTAGAGCGCGGGTGGAAAATCCTGCTGGGCGCAAAAGTCCAGCGCGGCTTGGGTGGAGGAGGGCAGAGTGGGCATGATGCAAATGTGGCGACAACGCGCGGCGCGGCGTCTGGGACAGACGGCGGAAGATCAGGCGTGCGCCGCGCTGCAGGCGCGCGGGATGCGGCTGATTCAGCGCAATTATCGGGTGCGCGGCGGCGAGATCGACCTGATCATGCGCGCGGCGGACGCCACGCTGGTGTTTGTCGAGGTGCGCGCCCGCAGCCACGCCGGGTTTGGTGGCGCTGCGGGGAGCATCGATGCGCGCAAGCGCCAGCGCATCATCCTGGCGGCGCGTCATTATCTGGCGAGCCTGCCTGAGGAGCCCGTCTGCCGTTTCGATGTGGTCGCGTTGGATGCTGGCGGGCTGGAATGGCTGCCCGGCGCGTTTGCGTCGGAGGATTGAAGGCAGCTTGGCGCTGCTCGCGCGATTCGTGCATCAGGCGCACTAACATGACCGATTTGCACCCCCGACACGTCATGCTCGAACAGCGGATTCAGCAGCATTTTTTCGACAGCGCCGATCTGAAGTACCAGGCGGCGGAGGCCTTGACCGGGCCGATCGCACGCGCGGTCGATGCCATGGCCACCGCAGTGTCCAACGGCCACAAGATCCTCATTTGCGGCAACGGCGGATCGGCAGCCGACAGCCAGCATCTGGCCGCCGAGCTGGTGGGCCGTTTTGAACGCGAGCGCCCGGAGCTTGCCGCCATCGCCCTGACCACCGATACCTCCACCCTCACCGCTGTGGCGAACGACTATGGCTTCGATCATGTGTTCGCCAAGCAGGTGCGGGCGCTCGGGCTGCCGGGCGATGTGCTGGTGGCGTTTAGCACCAGCGGCAATTCGTCGAGCATTGTCGAAGCCGTGCGCGCGGCGCAATTGCGCGAGATGACCGTGCTGGCGCTGACCGGGCGCACCGGCGGCCGCGTTGCGGGACTGTTGCGCGAATCCGATGTGCATATCGCTGTGCCCAACGATCGCACCGCCCGCATTCAGGAGGTGCATCTGCTGACGCTGCACTGTCTTTGCGATGGCTTAGACTGGGTTTTGATGGGTGAACCGGAGTCCACGGAATGACACAGATGAATGCGAACAATCTTTCTCCAGCGCATGCGGCGGCGGATAGGGCGCGTCGCCCGCGCGGCCTGTGGCGTGCGGCAAGCCTTCTTGCCGTCGTGCTGGCCGCTACGCAGTTGCAGGGCTGTTTCATTCTCGCCCTGGGGGCGGTGGGCACGACGGCATATGTGGCCACGGACCGACGCACCGCAGGCTCCATCCTCGAAGACAACACGATTCAACTCAAGGCCGACAACCGCATCAGCACGGCGCTGGGCGGATACGCCAATGTCCGCGCTGTGAGCTACAACCAGCAGGTCCTGCTCGTCGGGCAAGTGCCGACCGAGGCCGACAAACTCAAGGCCGCGGAAGTGGTGCAAGGCGTGCCCAACGTCAAGGCGGTGCTCAATGAGATCGACGTCGGGCCGGTGGCCGACCTCAACCGCAGCGCCACCGACACGCTCATCACCACCAAGGTGCGCGCCCGGCTGATCGATGCGCACGATATTTTCGGCAACGCCTTCAAGGTCACCACCTCGAACAGCGTGGTCTATCTGATGGGCATCGTCACCCAGCGCGAGGCGGACCGTGCCGTGGAAATCGCGCGCGACACCACCGGCGTGTCCAAGGTTGTGACCATGTTCAACATCATCAGCGAGCAACAGTTGCAGCAGATTCAAAATCCGCAAAAGACCAACGCGCCGCCGCCCGAGCCACGCGGCAACAATCCTGCCTGATGCCCGCTTGATGTCTCAATTCCCCCTTCTCAACTTCTAGAGGACTGTGTATGAGTGTGCTCGACGTTCCTGCCGGTAAAAGCCTGCCTGACGATTTCAACGTGGTCATTGAAATTCCCGCCCATGCCCCGCCGGTGAAGTACGAGGTGGACAAGGCCAGTGGCGCGCTGTTCGTCGACCGCTTCATGTCCACCGCCATGCACTATCCGTGCAATTACGGCTACATCCCGCAGACCCTGTCAGAAGACGGCGACCCGGTGGATGTGCTGGTGGTCACCCCCATTCCCCTGGTGCATGGCTGCGTGGTGCGCTGCCGTCCCATCGGCATGCTGCGCATGACCGATGAGGCGGGCGTGGATGCCAAGCTGATCGCGGTGCCGGCGGACAAGCTGCTGCCGCAGTATCGCAACATCCGCAAGCCCGAAGACCTGGCGCCTGAACTGCTCAAGCAGATCGAGCATTTCTTCAACCACTACAAAGACCTCGAAGCGGGTAAATGGGTGAAGACCGAAGGCTGGGCCGGAGCGGACGCCGCCCGCGCGGAAATCACCGCCAGCGCGGCGCGCTACACCGCCAAGTGATTCTGTTGCATGCAAAAAGGCCGCCGTGAAGCGGTCTTTTTTTTGGCTCCGCAATCA
>JAQTVS010000253.1 GCA_028706735.1 Thiomonas sp. | reverse complement strand
GCCTGCACATGCTCGGACAGTGTGGTGGCGTCGCTGGCGAGCCAGGAGAGGCCGACGTCCGCCCCGTTGCGCGGCGCGCCGGTGGCCACGAGGCCAGGCGAGCCCAGCGTGGCATCCAGATAGCTGTAGGCCACGGAGGCGATCCAGGCGTTGCCGATGGGCGCCTGCACGCTCAGATCCAACCCCTTGTTGGTCGCTGTGCCGACGTTTTGCGCCTGGCTCACACCGGGCGTGCTGGTGGCCACGCTCTCGATCGCGTCCTTGATCGAATCCCAATAAAACGCAGCGTCGTACTTCACCCCGCCAAGCACCACTCCCGAGATGCCCACCTCGCGGTTGAGCGCCTGCTCGGGGCCGAGCGCCGGGTTCGGGATGGCCTGGCCGAGGCGGTAGGAATAGGTTTCCTTGATGCTGGGAAAGCGCGTCTTCTGGCCAATGCCCGCGCGCAGCTCGGTGTGCCCGGACAGCCGATGCCGCCAGACGATCTGCGCGTTGTTCGCCCCCACGCGCGGGCTGGTCTGCATCGGCCCGATCTGGGTCTGCGCCTTGTTGGTGTATTGCTCGGCCTGGTCGAACTGGTGCTCGTCGCGCCGATAGCCAAAGGTGAGGGTGTCCGCCGCTGTGGGCTTGTAGGCGTTTTCAAAGCCCAGTGCGTAGGTGTGCGCCTCGAAATGCAGCCAGGGCGTGGCATAAGGCTGGGCCTGGGTGGCGAGGTTGGATTCGCGGTGCACGTCCTGCTTGTAAAAGCCGGCAATCTTCAGAAAATTTTGTGTGCCCAGCGGCTGGCCGAGTTCGACCGTGGCGCCGTTGGAAAAATCGCGGTACTTGCTGTTGAAGGCGTAGGGCTTCTTGGTGGTGTCGTAGCTGGCGTTGTCGTAGGAGATCAGTTCGTTGTCGAAGGTGTCGTGGTACAGCCGGGTCTTGAGATACCCCGCGCCGATTGCGGTATTGCCGATGAAGTACAGGCTCTGCTTGTTCCACTGCGGCCATTGCCAATAGCGCACCGGCTGGCCGGTCACCTTGGTGTTTCCGGTGTAGGGCGGCGAGTCTTTATCGGAGTTGACGGTGTAGAGACCCAGCGCGTATTCATCAGTGGCGTTCGGTGTGAAGCCCAGCTTCAGATTGGCGTTGATGTCGTGGCTGGACGCATTGAGCCGTTCGCCAGAGGGCTGCGCAGCAACCGGCTTGAATGCTGTGGACAGTGGAAAACTGTCGCGATTGACGCTTGCCACGCCGCCCTGCACATACCAGCGGCTGTCGATGCGGCTGCCCAGTTGCACCGACAGATCGTTGCCGTAGAGCTTGTGCTGATTGGCGGTGAGGCCGCCTGTGATCGTGCCTTCGAGCTTCTTGGTGGGCGCTTGCGTGACGATATTGATCGAGCCGCCCATATTGTTCGGTCCGTACATCAACGAGCCCAGGCCCTTGGTCACGACGATTTCTGAAATGCCTGGAACCAGCAGGCGCGACAGATCGACGTTGCCGTCATACGGCACATAAATCGGAATGCCGTCGATGTTGAGCGTGGTCTGGCGGGAGTCGAACCCGCGGATGTTGACCTGCGTTTCGCCGCGCTGGCCCATGCTCACCGGCGTGACGCCGGGCAGATCGGCCAGCGCCTCGCCCACGTTGAGCGCGCCCCGGTCCAGCATTTGCTGTTGCGTCACCACACTGCTGCTCGTGCCGCCGGGGGGCGGTGCAGACACCGCAGTGGTCTGCGCATCCACCTCGCCCAGTTGAAAAACGGGCGTGCCGTCCTGTTCTTTGGGGGTTTGTGCCGTGGCCCAGCCGGCATGCAGTGCAAGCAAAAGGGGAAGCCAAGCAGGGCGTACGCAGGAAGCGCGGATGCGCCTTTGCAGGCGAAGCGGGCGGGGCATGTCTTGCTCTCCAAGTCAGGTTGAAATATGCTGATCGAAATGTTCTTATAAATATAACGAGATTGAAAGGCGGCACTTGTCATGAAGGCTCCGGAATTGCGCGGCATCAATCATCCCCCGCCGCTGCGAGGGGGCGCGAAGAGGGCAACAGCGCAGGCGTCCGTTTGCGTGCTGGGCGCAGGGGATGTCGCCTCCGCCGTCGGCCACGTTTTGCATCGCCATGGCTGCGCGGTCTGGCTGGTCGAGGGCGCGCAGCCCGCGGCGCCACGGCGCGGCATGTGCTGGGCGGATGCGGTGTTCGACGGCGCCGCCACACTGTCGGGCCTGGCGGCGCATCGGGTTTCGCATACCGCCGAGGCCTTGGCGGCATTCGCTCACCGCGCCTGGGCGCCCCTGGTGGTCGAGCCGGATTTGCCTGCCTGGCTGATCGAACTCGGAGCCGGGCTGGTGGTCGATGCCCGGCTGCGCAAGCATGACGCGATCCAACCCGATCTGCATGATCTGGCGGCGTGGTCGGTCGGCATCGGCCCGGGATATTGCGCGATGCATAACGCAACCTATGTCGTCGAATCCGCCTGGGGTGACGGTTTGGGGCGCGTGATTCGCAAGGGCGCAGCCAGTGCGCTCTGCGGCGAGCCGCGGCCCATTCTGGGCGCGGGGCGAGATCGGCTGGTTTATGCCCCAGAGGCGGGGAGATTCCTGACGCAGAGGCGCATCGGCGACCCTGTGCTTGCGGGGGAGGTGCTTGCGCAACTGCAAACCGAATCGGGCAAGGTGCTGCCTTTGCGCGCTCCGCTGAGCGGCGTGGTGCGCGGTTTGACGCGGGGCGGTGTGAGGGTGCCGACGCGTGCCAAATTGATCGAAGTCGACCCGCGCAATGATCCGAAGCATTGCTTTGGTCTGGGGGAGCGTCCCATGAAAATCGCCGAAGGGGTGCTGCTTGCCGTGGCCGAATTGCTGCGGCATGCTGCCGCATACGAGGAGTCGGGGCCTCGCGCCGCCTCTCCGGGGCACGAGCCGCGATTCACAAACAGCCCTCTGCCCCGGCTCGCATGATGCTCATCAACGTCGATCCGGCTTCCTCGGCTTTTTTCAGCGGCGAGCCTTAGGGCACGCTGTCAATCAACGTGCCTCAGGTTCATCATGACCAGCCAGAGCTGCCACTGGTCCTGTTCGACCAGCGTGATCCGACAGGGGAGAGATGCGGCGAAGTCGATGCTGCCGTCCACCATCTGGACGGCGTTCGGCGTGTCGCAGAACAGGAACACACGGATCAGCCGCTGGGGTTTGCCGGTCATCGCCTGCACCTGCTCGGACAGGGGAGCGCTTGCGCCGCCGTGTGCGACGCCCGCCTCGGCGAAAGGAGGCATCCATTCCGATCCCGCAAGACCGACGATGAGGCTGCAGAAGTGCGTCTTTGCATTGATTTGCTCCTCTGTGAACTTCGCGCTTGACAAGCGTCAGTGCGATTCAATATATTTTATGAAACACAACGAGGCACGCAATTCGAGTGGCGGAAAGCAAAGAAAGTTTCGCGTGTTGTCTCTGATGATTGTCGATAGTGAATGTCTGGAGAGCGGAAAATCTGTTCAGTGTTTTAGTCGTTCAAAATAGTCATACATATATACTGAACACCTCATCAACCTCCCCTTCGTCAGGAGTTCTCATCATGCAAACCAGCGCACGCAATCATCTGCACGGAACCGTCCATGCCGTCCATGACGGCGCGGTCAACACCGAAGTCGTCGTCGACCTGGGCGGCGGCCAGCAGCTCGTGGCTATCGTCACCAAGGACAGCGCCCACCATCTGGGCCTGGCCGCAGGCAAGAAGGTGTTCGCACTGATCAAGGCGTCCTGGCCCATCCTGATCGAAGGCGCCATGCCCAGGACCTCCGCGCGCAACACCCTGTGCGGCGAGGTCAAGACCGTGCACACCGGTGCAGTGAATACCGAAGTGGTGCTGCAGCTCGCCGGCGGCACGGAGCTGGTGGTGATGATCACCACGGGCAGCGAAAAGAAACTCGACCTCAAGCCCGGCGACGCCGCCTGCGCACTCATCAAGGCCAACCTGGTCATCCTCGGGGTGGACTAAGCGTCCCATCTCGCTTGACGGCTCCCGGCTTTGCCGCGGAGCCGTCTTTTTATATCCCATGTAACCAAACCTGATGGAGAGATCATGAACCGATTTGCTCGAACCCTGCGCCGCGCTGCGCTGTTGCTTGCCTTGCCGTTTGCCCTGAGTGCAGTAGCGAAGGCGGACACACTGACCGTCGCCGTGGCTGCCAACTTCAAGAAACCCGCCGAGGAAATCGGCGCGGCGTTCAAGGCCAAGACCGGCACCGAGGTGAAATACGCCTTCGGCGCGACCGGACAGTTCGCGGCGCAGATCCGCAACGGCGCGCCCTTCGACATCCTGCTGGCCGCCGACGACACCACCGCCCCGGCGCTGGCGAAAGACGGCTTCGCCGTGGCGTCGAGCAACTTTGTTTACGCCCGCGGCACGCTGGTGCTCTACAGCACCACCCTGCCGGTGAAGGAGCAGGGCGAGCAGATCCTGCGCAAGGGTGATTTCACCCACGTGTCCATCGCCAACCCCAAGACCGCGCCTTACGGTGCAGCGGCCATCGAGGCGATGCAGAAAATGGGCGTTTACGACGCGATCAAACCCAAGATCGTCGAGGGGTCGAACATCGGCCAGACCTTCGATTTCGTCGCCACCGGCAACGCGCAGCTCGGCTTCGTCGCACTGTCGCAAGGCATCGGCGCGGGCAAGGGGCAATGGTGGGTGGTGCCGCAGTCCGACTACGCGCCGATCGACCAGAGTGGCATCCTGCCCAAGCCCGG
>JAQTVS010000252.1 GCA_028706735.1 Thiomonas sp. | reverse complement strand
CCGAGTACGAGCCACAGCCCGCCAAAGAAGCGGAGATTGCTGTCGAGCAGCGCATTGGGAGGTATTCCAGCCGAGGCGTAGATCGGATCGCTAAGGCCAAACATCGTAACGATGCCCGTTGCGACAGGGATCAGGCCAAGCACTGCCATTGAAATTTGCAGCGAGCGTCGACTCATGATCCCCTCTGTGACGCCTAACGACGGCTAACCAATCATGAAAGGGACTTCCCCGTCCCGAACTGGGCGCCTTGCGGCAACCGGCAACAGAGTGCCAAGATGGAAGGCGCTGTTTTTCATCAACTCATCCGGAAGGGGAAGACCATAGTGATTCTGACCGTTGGCATTGATCTTGCCAAGTCTGTTTTTGCGGTGTACGGAAAAGACGGGGGTCACGGGAAAGACGGAGGTCTATTTTCGTAGCGCTCCGCTCATTGTTTTTACCCAGTCTATCCCCCACCCCGCCCACCACCCTCGTCACATTTGAAACATCCGTGCCAAAAAGTAAAACACCCCGAATAACAGGGCGTTTTATTGAACCGATGCTGGAGAACGTCAGGCTGCAGCGTCCTCGGCTTCTTTTTTCTTCGGTCTTGGCTCGGGCGGGGTGATGTCGAGTTTGATTTTGTCTTTCTCGGCTGCCGCTTCGTCAATATCTACCGACACCCGCCCGCCATCGACCAGGCGGCCGAACAGCAGTTCGTCGGCCAGCGCGCGGCGCAGGGTGTCCTGGATGAGGCGCTGCATCGGGCGGGCGCCCATGAGAGGGTCGAAACCGGCCTTGGCCAGATGCTTGCGCAGGGCGTCGGAGAAGGTGATGTCCACCTTCTTATCGGCTAGTTGGGCTTCGAGCTGGAGCAGGAATTTGTCGACCACGCGCAGGATGATGGTTTCGTCCAGCGGCTTGAAGCTGATGGTCGCGTCGAGCCGGTTGCGGAACTCGGGGGTGAACAGGCGCTTGATGTCGGCCATTTCATCGCCCTGCTCGCGCTTGTTGGTGAAGCCGATGACGGATTTCTGCATGGTTTCCGCGCCGGCATTGGTCGTCATGATGAGAATGATGTTGCGGAAGTCGGCCTTGCGCCCGTTGTTGTCGGTGAGGGTGCCGTTGTCCATGACCTGCAGCAGCACGTTGAACACGTCGGGATGGGCTTTCTCGATTTCGTCGAGCAGCAGCACGGCATGCGGCTTCTTGGTCACGGCCTCGGTAAGCAGGCCACCCTGGTCGAAGCCCACGTAGCCGGGCGGCGCGCCGATGAGGCGCGAGACGGTGTGGCGCTCCATGTATTCCGACATGTCGAAGCGAATGAGATCGACGCCCAGGGTGAACGCCAGTTGCTTGGCCACCTCAGTTTTGCCAACACCCGTGGGGCCGCTGAACAGGAAGGCGCCGATGGGCTTGTCGGGCTTGCCCAGGCCGGAGCGTGCCATTTTGATGGCGGCGGCCAGCGCGTCGATGGCGGCTTCTTGCCCGAACACGACGTTTTTCAGGTCGCGGTCGAGGCTCTTGAGCTTGGAGCGATCGTCGGTGGTGACGCTGTGCACCGGCACGCGGGCGATCTTGGAGATGATCTCCTCGATCTCGATCTTGCCGATGGTCTTTTTCTGCTTGCTCTTGGGCAGAATGCGCTGCGCCGCACCGGCTTCGTCGATGACGTCGATGGCTTTGTCGGGCAGATGGCGGTCGTTGATGTATTTGGCCGAAAGCTCGGCCGCGGCCGACAGCGCGCCGGGCGAATACTTCACGCCGTGGTGCTCTTCAAACCGCGATTTGAGGCCGCGCAGAATTTCAACGGTCTGCTGCACGCTGGGTTCGACCACGTCGATCTTCTGGAAGCGGCGCGAGAGCGCTGCGTCTTTTTCGAAAATGCCGCGATACTCGGTGAAGGTCGTGGCGCCGATGCAACGCAACTGACCCGACGACAGCGCGGGCTTGAGCAGATTGCTGGCGTCGAGCGTGCCGCCCGAGGCCGAGCCGGCGCCGATGAGCGTATGAATTTCGTCGATGAACAGCACCGCGTGCGGCTTGTCCTTGAGCTGCTTCAGCACGGCCTTGAGGCGCTGCTCGAAGTCGCCGCGGTACTTGGTGCCCGCCAGCAGCGCGCCCATGTCGAGCGAATAGACCACGGCGTCATCCAGAATGGACGGCACCTGCCCTTCGGTGATGCGCCAGGCCAGGCCCTCGGCAATGGCCGTCTTGCCCACGCCGGCTTCGCCCACGAGCAGCGGGTTGTTCTTGCGGCGGCGGCAAAGAATCTGAATGACACGCTCGACTTCGTGCTCGCGGCCGATGAGCGGGTCGATCTTGCCTTGCTGCGCCAGCGCGTTGAGGTTCTGGGTGAACTGGTCGAGCGGCGATTCCTTGCCTTCTTTTTCTTCCCCGCCGTCTTCAGTGGGCGCCGAAGCCGACTTGGCCGGCTCGACGGGTTCGGACTTGCGAATGCCGTGCGAGAGGAAATTCACCACGTCGAGCCGGGTGACGCCCTGCTGGTGCAGGTAGTACACCGCGTGTGAGTCTTTCTCGCTGAAGATGGCCACCAGCACATTGGCGCCCGTCACCTCTTTCTTCCCGTTGGAGGTGGACTGCACATGCATGATGGCGCGCTGGATGACGCGCTGGAAACCCAGCGTGGGCTGGGTGTCCACATCGTCCGATCCGGGCACGATGGGGGTGTTTTCCTTGATGAACGCGGTCAGGCTTTTGCGCAGATCGTCCAGATTGGCCGAGCACGCGCGCAGCACCTCTGCGGCGGAGGGGTTGTCGAGCAGTGCCAGCAGCAGATGCTCGACGGTAATGAATTCGTGGCGCTGTTGGCGCGCCTCGACAAAAGCCATATGCAGGCTGACTTCCAGTTCTTGCGCAATCATCACGAGCCTCCTAAATGGCTTCCATCACACACTGCAAAGGGTGACCGGCCTGGCGGGCCGCGCCGATCACCTGCTCCACCTTGGTGGCCGCGATGTCGCGGGTGTAGACCCCGCAAACGCCACGACCATCCTGATGCACTTTTAACATGATTTGCGTCGCCGTTTCGCGGTCTTTATTGAAATAGTGCTGGATCACGACAACCACGAATTCCATCGGCGTGAAGTTGTCATTGAGCAGGATGACCTGGTACATCGCCGGCGGCTTGAGCCGCAGCGTCTGACGCTCAACGACGACGGAGCCGCCGCCGTCTTCTGGATGGGTTGGATTGGATGCAGCCATGGACAAAATTGTAGGGAGGTCTGCCGCCGCGTGTCTGTAGCCGTGCGTAATTCCGCAGGGCTTCGCAGGTTGCACATGCAGAACCGAGCCAGGCATCTGCGGCGGCATTCCAGGAAAACAAGAGGGGATGTTCCCGCAAGTGGTTCACCCAAAAAAAAGACCGCCAACGGCGGTCTTTTGGAGTGCGCAGGGCTGCGCCGTTTCAGGCTCACATGTGGTCGATCATCACTTGGCCAAAACCGGAGCAACTCACCTGGGTGGCGTCGGGCAGCAGGCGGGCGAAATCGTAGGTGACCTGCTTGGACAGGATGGACTTTTCCATGCTGGCGATGATGCGGTCTGCCGCCTCGAACCAACCCATGTGGCGCAGCATCATTTCGGCGGAGAGAATTTCTGAGCCGGGGTTCACATAGTCTTTGCCCGCATACTTCGGCGCGGTGCCGTGGGTGGCCTCGAACATGGCCACGCGATCCGACAGGTTTGCGCCCGGCGCAATGCCGATGCCGCCCACCTGCGCGGCCAGCGCGTCGGAGACATAGTCGCCGTTGAGGTTGAGTGTGGCGATCACGTCGTATTCGTCCGGGCGCAGCAGGATTTGCTGCAGAAAGGCGTCGGCGATCATGTCTTTCACCACAATGGCGCGTCCGGTCTTGGGATTCTTGAACGTCATCCACGGCCCGCCATCGACCAGCTCGGCGCCAAATTCCTTTTGCGCCAGGCCGTAGCCCCAGTCGCGGAACGCGCCTTCGGTGAACTTCATGATGTTGCCCTTGTGCACCAGGGTAACCGACTTGCGGTCATTGTCGATGGCGTACTGCATGGCCTTGCGCACCAGCCGCTCGGTGCCCTCGCGCGACACCGGCTTGATGCCGATACCCGAGGTGTCGGGGAAACGGATCTTTTTCACGCCCATTTCCTGGATGAGGAAGTTGATCACTTTCTTGGCTCCCTCCGACTCGGCCGCCCATTCAATGCCGGCATAAATGTCTTCGGCGTTCTCGCGGAAGATGACCATATCGGTCTTCTCCGGGTGCTTGACCGGCGAGGGCACGCCCTGGAAATAGCGCACTGGACGCAGGCAGACATAGAGATCGAGTTCCTGCCGCAGCGCCACGTTGAGCGAACGGATGCCGCCGCCCACCGGCGTGGTCAAGGGACCCTTGATGGACACGACGTAGTCTTTGAGGATCTGCAGCGTGATCTCGGGTAGCCACACGTCCGGGCCGTACACCCGGGTGGCCTTTTCGCCGGCGAAAATTTCCATCCAGGCGATCTTGCGCTTGCCGCCGTAAGCCTTTTCCACCGCTGCGTCCACTACCTTGATCATCACCGGGGTGATGTCGAAGCCCGTGCCGTCGCCTTCGATATAAGGAATGATGGGATGGTCGGGAACGTTGAGCGAATTGTCCGGGTTGACCGTGATTTTTTCGCCCGCGGGAATGCGGATGTGCTGATCCATGAGGGGTCTCCTTCGGTAGTGACTGAGGCATTCTATGCCGCGGCAATGGCGGAATGAAACAGTCTTGTATATGACATAAGAGC
>JAQTVS010000251.1 GCA_028706735.1 Thiomonas sp. | reverse complement strand
CACCCTGCGCCTTGTCCACGTAGAGCGGCGCGGGCGTTGGCGCATCGGCCATCCAGTGCAGCGGCACGCCGAACAGAAAGTGGCGCTGCGCCCGCGCATGCAGCGCAACACAGCGCGGGTGGTCGGCGAGAAAGCGTGCGGCTTCAGCCGCATGAAAGCGGGCGATACGTTCGGTGGAAATTGGCTGTGGAGTCATGGCAATGCCTCGGCAAATCGTGCGGCGTCACGCAGTATGCGCAAGCCAGCCGTGAAATGGCAAGAAGGGAAATGGCCCCGCGCAGGGCGGAAGAAGTGGCTCTATCGCCCCTGTGATTTTGCAGATATGGTTCAGTCCGCTTGCAGGGCTTCATTGGCGTGGACTGAACTTCGCAGTCCGTTCACTCGTTCAAAAAATATGGTTCAACACGCTTTTGCCTATCTGTCACAGCAACGGTTTCTCGGCGCGGCAGCTTGCGCCGGGAATGCGCTGACCACCCGCTTTGGCGTGGCCGGCGTGGCCTGGGACGGGGCGGTGACCAACCGCCCCGGCGCCCGATTCGGCCCGAATGCCATTCGCCAGGCCAGCCACATGCTGTGCGATGCGACCCATCCCCTGTTCGACCTGTCGCCAACCGATCAGCTCTGCGACCACGGCGATCTCTACCTGCCCAATACCAGCCTGCAGACCATGCGCGCCGCGCTCGAAGCCCAGGCGCAGCCGCTGCTGGCTCGCCAGCACATGGTGTGGCTCGGCGGCGATCATTCCATCACCTTGTCGCTGCTGCGCGCCCTGCGCGCGGTGCACGGACAACCGCTGGCGGTGCTGCATTTCGATGCGCATTGCGACACCTGGACTGACCACTTCGGCGAGCCTTCGGGCCACGGCACCTGGATGTATGAGGCGGTGCAGGAAGGACTGGTGGCGCCGCAAGGCGTCGTGCAGATCGGCATCCGCTCGGCGGCTGAGCGCGCCGCACGCGAGTACGTCAACACCATCGGCGGACGGGTGATCACCGCGCGCGAGCTGCGCGGCCTGGAAAGTCCGTCGCAGCTCGCGCCGATCACGGCCGACATCCGCGCCCGGCTGGCTGCGAGCAACGCCCCGGTGTATGTCACGCTGGATATCGACTGCCTCGACCCCGCCTTCGCCCCGGGCACCGGCACGCCCGAGCCCGGCGGCTTGAGCAGCGCGCAGGTGCTGTCGCTGCTCGAAGAGCTGTGCGCCATGCAGCTTCCTTTCGTCGGCATGGATTGCGTGGAGGTGTCGCCACCTTACGACCACGCCGAACTCACCTCCAATATCGCCGCGCTTTGCGTGTGGACCTATTTGTGCGCGCGCCTCGCGGCTGACAAATCCGCTTCAACCTGACCCCGGAAGGATCCCGCGCATGATGCGGCTGGAACAACAGGCCCAGCGCCTGATCGAGAACTCGTACTACGCCGACACTGCGCACGCTGCGCCGCGCCATGCGCCCCTGCAGGGCGAGATGCAGGCGGATGTCTGCATCGTCGGCGGCGGGCTGGCGGGGCTGTCCGCCGGGCTGGAGCTGCGCAAGCGCGGCATGCAGGTGGTGCTGCTTGAAGGGCGGCACATCGGCTGGGGCGCCTCGGGGCGAAACGGCGGCCAGGCGCTGGCGGGCTATGCCAGCGAGATGGAGCCGTTCGAGCGCCAGCTTGGCGCCAAGAGCGCGCACTTCGCTTGGGAAATGTCGCTCGACGCCATTCGCCTGCTGCGCGAACGCATCGCCCAATACACCATCGACTGCGACTGGACGCCCGGTGCGATGAGTGTGGCGGTCACGCCGAAAAAAGCCCGTGCCCTGCATGCGTGGGCCGAGCACATGCAGCGCGAATACGGCTACACCCATCTGCAGGCCTATGACGCCGAACAGACCCGCAGCCTCATCGCCAGCAAGCGCTACTGCGGCGCGGTGCTCGACGATCTGGGCGGCCACCTGCACCCCCTCAACTACACCCTGGGCCTGGGCCGCGCCGCACTGGATGCCGGCGTGGTGCTGCACGAGCAATCGCCCGTTCTCAACGTCACGCCTGCGGGGCAGGCGGGCGGCGGCAAGGCGCTGGTCAAAACCGCGCAAGGCAGCGTGCGCGCCCGCCACGTGCTGCTCGCGGGCAATGTGCAACTTGGCGATGTAGCTCCGCGGCTGGCCCGGCGCATCATGCCCGTGGGCACTTACATCATCGCCACCGAGCCGCTGGGCGCGCAGCGGGCGAAGTCGCTGGTGCGCAACCGCGCCTGCGTGTGCGACACCCAGTTCGTGCTCGATTACTACCGTCTCACTGGCGACGACCGCCTGCTGTTCGGCGGCCGTGTGAGCTACTCCACCGCCACCCCGCGCGACCTGGCCGCGACCATGCGCCGCAGCATGCTGGCGGTGTATCCGCAGCTCAGCGATGTGAAGATCACTCATGCCTGGGGCGGCTTTGTCGACATCACCATGAATCGCGCACCCGACTTCGGCCGCATCGCGCCCGATGTGCTGTATCTGCAGGGCTTCTCCGGCCACGGCCTGGCGCTCACCGGCATGGCGGGGCTGCTTGCTGCCGAGGCCATTGCCGGTCAGGCCGAACGCTTCGACCTGTTCACCCGCCTGCGCCATAAGCCCTTCCCCGGGGGCGATCTGCTGCGCACGCCCGCGCTGGTTCTGGGCATGCTCTGGTACCGGCTGCGCGATCTGCTGTAGTCATCGCGCAGCAGGGGCGGACGACCGCATTGATTGGCTCGCCTGTGCGCAAAACACTTTCACACATCTGGTGTCCGGTGCGGGTAGACCCTGACCATCTGGCGGTGCTTTGCGGCCCCGTCTGACGCAATGTCACGTTGATTACATCACGTTGCAAATGCCCCGGTATCGCCCTCTATCTCTTTTGAAGTCTCCTGCCTATAGTCAGCCTGCATCACAAAAAACGTCATTTCATTGACACAACAGGAGACAGGCATGAACAAGGATGACTCGCGAGAGCAGGTTCAGTTGGACCGTCGCACGCTGATCAAGGCGGGCGGCGCGGCGGGTTTGGCCGCTTTGCTTGGCACGCAGGCGCCGAGCTGGGGGGCAAGCGAAACGCCGGTGAAAATCGGGCTGATCGATCCCATCACCAGCACCTTCGCTGCGCTGGGGCAGAGCGAAATCAAGGGCGCGCAGTTTGCTGAAGCCGAGATCAACAAGGCCGGGGGCGTGATGGGGCGGCCGCTGCAGATTTTTGTGGAAGACAGCGCGGGCAACCCCGGAACCGCGGTGGACAAGGCCTCGCGCCTGCTGAGCCAAAACAAGGTGGACTTCCTCATGGGCACGGTCAACTCCGCGGCCTCGCTGGCGGTCTCGCAGTTTGCCAACCGCCATAACAAGTTGTTTGTCTGCACCGGTGGCCACGTGGACAGCCTGACCGGCAAGGAGTGCAAGACCACCACCTTCCGCACCTGCTCGACCACCTGGATGCTGACCGCCGGTGACTTTGAGACGCTTTACAAAAAGTTCGGCAAAAAGTGGTATTTCCTGACCACCGACTACGCCTTCGGCCAGTCCGAGCAAGCTGACTACACCACCCAGCTCAAGAAGGCGGGCGGCGCCGTGGTAGGCGGCGCGCTGGTGCCGGTTGGGGCGACCGATTTTTCGTCCTACCTGATCGACGTGAAGTCCAAGTCGCCCGACGTGCTGTGCCTGCTGCTGGCCGGCAACGACCAGGTCAACTGCATGAAGCAGATTGCGCAATTCGGCATCAACAAAGACATCGCCGTGGGCGGTGCGCTGTTCGAGCTGGAGCAGGCGCAAGCCCTGCCCGAAGCCGCGCGCTACGGCTGGTGGACCATGGAGTGGTACTGGAACCAGCCGAACAATCCGCATGTGGTGGATTTCGTCAAACGCTACACCGCAGCGCACAAGGGCGAGTACCCCACGGCGCGCGTGTGGTTCGGTTTTGCCACCACGCATGCCATCCGCCTCGCGGTCGAAAAGGCCAAGTCGCTGGAGACCGCCAAGGTGGTCAAGGCAATGGAGGGCTTGGTGCTGCCGCCGGAGATCGCGCTGCAGCCCGGCAATGTGTTCTACCGTCCGCAGGATCACCAGCTCATGCTGGGCATGTTCCCCGGCCATGTGAACCAGACGGGCAAGTACCCCAACTTGTTCGAGGTGAGCGCCATCGTGCCGGGCGAGAAGATCGCGCTGCCGCCTTCGGAAACCGGCTGCGTGCTGCCGCGCGCCTGAAGCGCCACTGCGCGTGCCTGCGGACCCGCCACTGCGCGAGTCCGCAGCCTGACTATCTGCTGCTGCGGAGGCATTGCCTTGAATCTCGTCCTCATTTTCAACACCTTCAACGGCCTGATCACCGGCGCGTTCTATGCCTTGCTGGCCCTCGGCTTGGCGCTCATCCTCGGGTTGAACAACACCATCAACTTCGCCCAGGGCGCGTTCATGGCGCTGGCGGCCTACTTCGCGTACACGCTGGAGCCGAGCCTGGGATTCTGGGGAGCGCTGGCGGTTGCGCCACTGCTGGCCGGTGTGCTGGGTCTGGTGGTCGAGGTGTTCCTCATCCGCCGCCTTTACAAGCGCGATCCGCTGTATTCCCTGCTGCTGACCTTCGGTCTGGCGCTGATCATGCAGGACGTCATCCGTACCGTCTGGGGCGCCAATGGCGTGCCGCTGTCCATCCCGGAATCGCTCGGCCACCCGTTGAGCCAGACCTATTTCTTCCTCACCGGCTACCGGCTGTTCGTCGTCGCGGTTGCCCTGGTGGGCACGGCGGTGTTGTTCGGCG
>JAQTVS010000250.1 GCA_028706735.1 Thiomonas sp. | reverse complement strand
ACAGCAGCACGGAGCTGCCCACCAGGGGCTGGCCGCCTGCGGCGAACACCGGCTCCAGATCGACGGTGATCATGTCCATCGACACCCGGCCGACCAACTGCGTGCGCACGCCATCCACCACGATGGGCGTGCCGTTCGGGGCGACGCGCGGGTAGCCGTCGGCATAGCCGCAGGCGACCACGCCGATGCGCATGGGGCGCGGTGCGGTGAACCGTGCGCCGTAGCCCACGCGCTCGCCCGCGGCGATGTGCTGGATGTCGATGAGTTCGGTGCGCAGGCTCATCGCGGGTTGCAGATTCCAGTGCGCCGCGTCGGGCGCCAGCCCGGTGGGCGAACTGCCGTAGAGCAGGATGCCAGGGCGCACCCAGTCGGCGGCCACGCGCACGTCGGCGCCGTGCATCAACACCGCGGCGGAGTTGGCCAGGCTGCGCTCGCCGGGCAGCGGCCCCACACCGCGCGTGAAACGCTCCATCGCCTGCGCAACGCCGCCTGCCTCGTCGGCACAGGCAAAGTGGGTCATGTGGGTGATTTCGCCAACCTGCGGCATCGCGTTGAGGCGCTCCCAGGCGGCGGCGTAGGCCTCGGGCGAAAAGCCCACGCGATTCATGCCGGTGTTCATCTTGAGAAACACGCGGTGCGTGCGGTTGCCGCGGTGCACCGCCAGCCAGTCGATCTGTTCGCGGCAATGCACCACATGCCAGAGGTTCAGCCTCTCGCACAGCGCGAGGTCTTCCGGGGCGAAACAGCCTTCGAGCAGCAGAATGGGGCCGACCCAGCCCAGCGCACGCACCTTCTCGGCCTCGGCCAAATCGAGCAGGGCGAAGCCGTCGGCTGTGCGCAACGCGCCATACGCGCGGGCGATGCCGTGACCGTAGGCATTGGCCTTGACCACTGCCCAAATTTTGCTCTTTGGCGCGGCTTGCCGCACACGGCTGAGGTTGTGGGAGAGTGCGGCCGAATGAATGACCGCGGAAATCGGACGGGGCATGGGAGCTCGGGCAGAGGGTTGAGGCAAGCATTGTCGCAAATGCCCTGTGCTATAAACCGCGGCAGCCTGCGGGTCTGCGCCCGAGGCCCCAGTCGCGTCACGCGCGTCAGCCCAATTCCGTCACACCGCCCGACCTTGATCTTGCCCCACGACCTGACACAGGGCCCCGCAGCGCGGGCAGCCACTCCATGATTCCAGATTCGCCATCAGGCGGGGCTCAGTCCTTCCCCGCCTCAACCCTCCCCACGGGTGGAGAGGGAGCGGTCTCCCCTCCCCCACGGCGTGGGGGAGGCCGGGAGGGGGATGCTCAAACCGTCGCGTCATCATCCCGTGTGCTGATGGAAAATCTGGGATGAGAAAAGGTTTTTACTGGATCATGGCGGCGCAGTTTTTTTCTTCGCTGGCCGACAACGCGCTGTTGATCGCCGCCATCGCTCTGCTGGTGCAGATGCAGTCGCCCGACTGGATGACGCCGCTGCTCAAGTTCTTTTTCACCATCTCCTATGTGGTGCTCGCGCCCTTCGTGGGGGCTTTCGCCGATGCCATTCTGAAATGGAAGGTGATGTTCATCACCAATCTGGTGAAGGTGGCCGGCCTGGTGCTCATGCTGTTCTCGGTGCATCCGCTGTTGGCCTATGGCGTGGTGGGCCTGGGCGCGGCGGCCTACTCGCCGGCCAAGTACGGCATCCTCACCGAGCTGCTGCCGCCGCAGCAACTGGTGGCGGCCAATGGCTGGATCGAGGGCGCCACGGTCAGCTCCATCATTCTGGGCACTGTGCTGGGCGGGTTTTTGGTGAGTCAGGCGGCGTCGGGTTTCCTGCTGGGCCTGCCGGGGCTGGCGGCGGTGGGCATCAACACCACGCCCGAAGCGGCCATTCTGGTGATCACCCTGGTGTATTTGCTGGCAGCCCTGTGCAATCTGCGCATTCCCGACACCGGGGCGCGTTACGAAAAACAGAAAACCCGGCTGGTGGCGCTGCTGGTGGATTTTGCGCATTGCACCAAGGTGCTGTGGACTGACAAGCTGGGCCAGATTTCTTTGGCGGTCACCACCCTGTTCTGGGGCGCGGGGGCCACGCTGCAGTTCATTGTGCTCAAGTGGGCCGAGCACGCGCTGGGGCTTGACCTGACCATGGCGTCGGTGATGCAGGCGGCCGTGGCGCTGGGCGTGGCGGCGGGGGCCATCAGCGCTGCTGTGCGCGTGCCGCTGAAAAAGAGCCTGAGCGTGCTGCCGCTAGGCGTGGGCATGGGGCTGACCACCGTGGCGCTGGCGTTTTTCAACCGCGACCTGCTGCCCGACGTGCAGCTGCATTTCTGGGTGGTGCAACTGCCGCTTTACATGCTCATCGCCTACGGCTTCATGGTGTTCATCGGCGCACTGGCCGGGTATTTTGTGGTGCCGATGAACGCGCTGCTGCAGCACCGGGGCTATGTGCTGCTGTCGGCGGGGCATTCCATCGCGGTGCAAAATTTCAACGAGAACGTCAGCGTGCTGCTCATGCTGCTGTTCTACGCCCTGCTGATCCGCCTGAATCTGCCGGTGCCGTGGGTGATTGCGCTGTTCGGCACGTTTGTCACCGTCAGCATGTTCCTGGTCATCCTCTGGTACCGCCGCAACCAGCGCGAACGCGACTGGACCCAGCTCATCGGCGAGGCGCGTCACGGCGAGCAACATTCTTAACAGTCTGCCGCTTCGCCCCGCCATCAAAACGTCGCAAAATCGGCCCGGTCTGACACCCCGAAGTCCTTTTCAGGAGCGCCACCATGAACGATGTGCAGCACTACAGCAGTCTTCTCTTGCAATACGCCACCGAGGCGGGAATGAAAATTCTCGCGGCCATCGCGCTGTGGATTCTGGGCCGCTGGCTCATCCGCATTGCCGACAAACTGCTGCGCGGCGTGCTGGAGCGGCAGCATTTCGACCCGATGCTCACGCGCTACATGCTCAGCTTCATGAACATCGCGCTGAACATCGTGCTGGTCGTGGCCATTCTGGGCTATTTCGGAGTGCAGACCACGACCTTCGCCGCCTTGGTGGCAGGCGCTGGCGTGGCCATCGGCGCGGCGTGGAGCGGCCTGCTGGGCAACTTCGCGGCGGGCGCCTTTCTGCTTGTGCTCAAGCCCTTCAAGGTGGGCGATTTCGTCAAGGCGGGTGATGTGACCGGCACGGTGAAGGAGGTCGGGCTGTTCGTCACCTCCATCGTCACGCTCGACAACGTGCTCACCTTTGTCGGCAATGGCAAGATTCTGGGCAACACCATCGAGAACTATTCGACCAACGACTATCGCCGCGTCGATCTCAAATGCCAGCTCTCCAGCGATGCCGACCATATCGCCGCCATGGAGTTGCTGCGCAAGCAGGTGCAGGCCATCCCCAATGTGCTGGCCGACCCGGCGCCGCTGATTGAAATTCTGGAGTTCAACAGCGTCGGGCCGGTGCTCACGGTGTTCCCGTTCTGCAACAACGCGCACTATTGGCAGGTGTATTTCGACACCAACCGCACCATCCGCGAAACGCTGACACAGGCCGGTTTCGCCTACGCCCTGCCCAAGCAGGTCTGGGTGGGGAAGGCGGCGTAACGATGCGCAATGCTTGGGCGTCGATGTTCGCGCGCGGCCTCGGTCGGCAGGGTTGAGCATGGACGCCTTGCGCCTCGGCCCCATCGTCCTGCCCTGGGCGCCGCTATTGCTGGTGCTGGGTTATGCCGTGGCGGTGTGGGTGGCGGGCGTGGCGCAGAAGGCCGGGCGCGGCAATGCCGAACCCGCGCTGCTGCCGCTGCTGATTTTGGCGCTGGTCGTGGCGCGCGCCGTGTTCGTGGCGCGGCACAGTGCAGACTACTCCAGCGTGCTGGCGATGATCGACATCCGCGACCGCGGCTTCGACCCCTGGGCAGGCTGGGCCGCGGCGGCAGCCGGGGTGGCGTTATGGGTCTGGCGGCGCCCGCCGCTGCGCCTGAGCCTGCCTTTGAGCGCCAGCGCCGGAGCCGCCATCGTGCTGGCCGGCATGGGGACGCTGGCCTTGTTGCAGCCCGCGCGCCCGCCGCTGCCCGATCTCACCCTGCAAACGCTGCAGGGCCGGCCGGTGGCGCTGGACAGCCTGCGCGGCCAGCCGCTGGTGGTCAATCTCTGGGCCACCTGGTGTCCGCCTTGCCGCCGCGAATTGCCGCTGCTGATCCAGGCCGCACAGCAGCAGACCGGGGCGCGCATCGTGCTGGTCAACGAGGGCGAGGCGGCGCAGCGGGTGGCGGCATATCTGCAGCGTGAACGGCTCGGCGATCCCGGCGTGCTGCTCGATCCAGACAGTCGCTTGCTGTCTCTCTACCAGTCTCCCGGCTTGCCCACCACCCTGTTCATCCGCGCCCACGGCCGGGTGCAACGCGTGCACATTGGCGAACTTTCTGCCGCGACGCTGCAGCAGGGCATCGCGGCGCTAGGTGGAAAGTAAGGCGGCGATTGTTTCACCGTCTTCACCCGGCCTTCGGTTGACGCATATGGCGCGCCAGCGTACTGACAAAAGGCACACTCCTGGCTAAAATCTAATAATGAAGCCGTTTCGCTGGAGTGAAGAAAAAAACGCGTTTCTCAAGGCCGAGCGCGGTGTGTCATTCGAGCGGATGGTGGTTGCAATCGAGGCCGACGGCCTGCTCGACATCCTGGCACATCCGAATGCGGCGAGGTATGCCGGTCAGCGCATTCTGGTGATTTCAAGCGATGGGTACGCCTATCTGGTGCCCTTCGTGGAAGAGGAAGACCACTACTTTCTCAAGACGGTGATTCCCA
>JAQTVS010000249.1 GCA_028706735.1 Thiomonas sp. | reverse complement strand
CTTCGGCTTCATTCTGGGCATTGGCCTGCTGGCGGCCTACACCGGCAGCCTGAACTACACCGAGATCTTCGCCAAGGGCCCGGAACTCGCGCTGTTGCATCTGCCAGGCACCGACTGGATGCTGATCACCGTGGCGTGCATCTCTCTGTTCATCGGCGCCATGGGCAAGAGCGCGCAGTTCCCGCTGCATGTCTGGCTGCCGGATTCGATGGAAGGCCCGACGCCGATTTCCGCGCTCATCCACGCCGCCACCATGGTGACGGCCGGCATCTTCATGGTGGCGCGCATGTCGCCGCTGTTCGAGTTGTCGAACACCGCGCTGTCCTTCATTCTGGTCATCGGCGCCATCACCGCACTGTTCATGGGTTTTCTCGGAGTGATCCAGAACGACATCAAGCGCGTCATCGCCTACTCCACCCTGTCACAGCTCGGCTATATGACGGTGGCGCTGGGGGCTTCGGCCTACTCGGTGGCCATCTTCCATCTGATGACCCATGCGTTCTTCAAGGCGCTGCTATTCCTGGCTGCAGGCTCGGTGATTCTGGGCATGCACCACGATCAGGACATCCGCCATATGGGGGGACTGCGCAAGTACATGCCCATCACCTGGATCACCTTCCTCATCGGCACCCTGGCGCTGACCGGCACGCCGTTTTTCTCCGGCTTCTACTCGAAAGACAGCATCATCGAGGCGGTGCATGCAAGCGATCTGCCTGGGTCCGGTTTTGCCTATTTCGCTGTGGTGGCCAGCGTTTTCGTCACCGCGCTCTACAGTTTCCGCCTTTACTTCCTTGTGTTCCACGGCAAGGAGCGTTTCCGCGACGTGCCGCATGCGCAGGGTCACGGACATGACGACCATGGACATCATGGCGGCGAGCCCCACGAGTCGCCCTGGGTGGTGACGTTTCCGCTGATCATGCTGGCCATTCCTTCGGCGGTGTCGGGCTACTTCCTGATTCAGCCCTTGCTGTACGGCCATTTTTTCCAGGGTGCAATTTTCGTGAATGCTGCTGCGCACCCGGCCATGACCGATCTGGCTGAGCACTTCCACGGCGCGCTGGCCATGACCCTGCATGGCTTCACCACCCTGCCGCTGTGGTTGGCGGCAGCCGGCTTTGCCACCGCCTACTACGCCTACATGGTCAATCTGAACTTTCCGCGCACCGTGCAGCGCGCGCTCGGCCCCATCTACACCATCCTTGAGAACAACTACTACTTCGACTGGTTCAACGAGCATGTGCTGTCCGCTGCGGCGCGTCTGCTCGGCAAAGGACTGTGGAAGGGCGGAGATGTGGGCCTGATCGATGGCGTGCTTGTCAACGGCACGGCGCGCGCGGTCGGCTGGGCGGCGCGGGTGGTGCGCCTGCTGCAGACCGGCTACATCTACTACTACGCCCTGGCGATGATCGCCGGCGTGGTGGTGTTCATGGGCTACTTTGTTCCGGGCAAGCTGTTGTCCGGCTGGTTCATCAGATAACAGCGAAGCGCGATATAAGAATGCAATCACTTCCCTTGCTCAGTCTGTCCATCTGGATTCCCATCGGCTTCGGTGTCGTGCTCTTGTTTGTCCAGGGCGAGCAGCGTGCAGCCGCCGCGCGCTGGCTGGCGCTGATCGGCTCGCTGATCGCCTTTCTCATCACCCTGCCGCTGATTTCCGGGTTTGACAACGCCCAGGCGGGCATGCAATTTGTCGAATCCGTGCCGTGGATCAGGCCGTTCAACATCAACTACGCGCTGGGCATTGACGGCGTGTCGCTGTGGTTCGTGCCGCTGACCGCGTTGATGACGGTGATCGTGGTGATCAGCGCCTGGGAAGTCATCAAGGACCGCGTCAACCTCTATCTCGGCGCCTTCCTCATTCTCTCGGGGCTGATGATCGGGGTCTTTGCCGCAACAGACGCCCTGCTGTTCTACGTGTTTTTCGAGGCAACGCTGATTCCGATGTACCTCATCATCGGCATCTGGGGCGGCCCGCGCCGGGTGTACGCCGCGTTCAAGTTTTTCCTCTACACCCTGGCCGGTTCGCTGCTCATGCTGGTGGCGCTGATCTACCTGTATTTGCAGTCGGGCGGGAGCTTCGACATCGCCAACTGGTATCACGTTCCGCTGTCGATGACTGCGCAGATTTTCATCTTCATCGCCTTCTTCTTCGCCTTCGCGGTGAAGATTCCGATGTGGCCGGTGCATACCTGGCTGCCTGACGCCCACGTTGAAGCGCCCACAGGCGGTTCGGTGATTCTGGCGGCCATCATGCTCAAGCTCGGCGCCTACGGTTTCATCCGGTTCTCCCTGCCTATGCTGCCGGACGCCAGCCATGCGCTGGCCCCGGTCATGATCGCCTTGTCGCTCATTGCTGTGATCTATATCGGCTTCGTGGCGCTGGTGCAGGCCGACATGAAAAAGCTGGTGGCGTATTCCTCCATCGCGCACATGGGTTTTGTCACTCTTGGCTTCTTCTTGTTCTCCGATCTCGGCGTGCAGGGCGGGTTGGTGCAGATGATCTCGCACGGCTTCATTTCCGGCGCCATGTTCCTGACCATCGGCGTGCTGTATGACCGCATGCACACCCGCGAGATTGTCGATTACGGCGGCGTCACCAACACCATGCCCAAGTTTGCCGCACTGGCTGTGCTCTTTGGCATGGCCAATGCGGGCCTGCCGGGCACCAGCGGTTTCGTCGGGGAGTGGATGGTGATTCTGGCCGCGGTGAAGTTCAACTTCTGGATCGGCCTGCTCGCCGCCACTACCCTGATCCTTGCCGCCAGCTATACGCTGTGGATGATCAAGCGCGTGTTTTTCGGCCCGGTTGGCAATGAGCATGTGGCCGCGCTCAAGGACATCGGCGCCCGAGAGTTCTTCATGCTTGCTGTGCTGGTGGGCGCGGTGATCTGGATGGGTGTCTATCCCAAATTCTTCACCGACCCGATGCAGGCTTCGGTGCAACATCTGCTGCAGTTTGCGGCGTCTTCCAAATTGCAGTGACAACAACCGCCATGAACTGGATCGCCATTTATCCGGAAATTTTCCTGCTCGTGCTGGCCTGCGTGGTCATGCTCGTTGATCTGTTTGTGAAAGACGCGCAGCACCGCGTGAGCTACTGGATCACCCTGGCGGGCCTGGCCGGGCTTGCCGTGCTGTGCGGCCTGTACTACGCCTCGGGCATGCAGCAGTTCGCCATGGCGCGTGCGCTGATCGTCGATCCGATGGCCATGCTGCTCAAGCTGTTCACCGTGGTTGCCACCGCAGTGACCCTGGTCTATTCGCGCCGATACGCCCTGGATCGTGGCATGTGGGGCGGCGAGTTGTTCAGCCTGTTGCTGCTGTCGCTGCTCGGGCAGTTCATCATGATTTCGGGCAACAACCTGCTGACCATCTATCTGGGGCTGGAGTTGTTGTCGCTGGCGCTGTATGCCCTGGTCGCGCTGCGCCGCGATCACACCCTGTCCACTGAGGCGGCGATGAAGTATTTCATCCTCGGCGCGCTGGCCTCTGGCTTCCTGCTGTATGGCATGTCCATGTTGTACGGCGCCACCGGCTCGCTCGATCTGGTGACCATTTTCCGCATGATCGCGGTCGAGCCGATCAACCGCGCCGTGTTGGTGCTTGGGGTGGTGTTCATCGTTGCCGGTCTGGCGTTCAAGCTCGGCGCAGTGCCCTTCCACATGTGGATTCCAGACGTCTATCAGGGCGCGCCCACTGCCGTGGTGCTGATGGTGGGCGCCGCACCCAAGCTGGCCGCTTTCGCCATGGCCATCCGGCTGCTGGTGGAAGGCATGTTCCCGCTGGCGATGGATTGGCAAGGCATGCTCGTGGTGCTGGCGGTGCTGTCCATCGGGCTGGGCAATCTGGCGGCCATTGCGCAGACCAATTTCAAGCGCATGCTGGCATATTCCACCATCGCGCAGATTGGCTTTGTGCTGCTCGCGCTGCTGTCGGGCATGCTCAATGGCAACGGCCTGTCGGCCTCCACCGCCTACAGCGGGGCCATGTTCTACATGGTCATCTACGTGCTCACCACGCTGGGCACCTTCGGCGTGATCCTGCTGCTGGCGCGCGAAGGTTTCGAGGCTGAAGACATTCGGGATTTCGCCGGCCTGGCCAAAACTGACCCCTGGATGGCAGGTGTCATGACCTTTCTTTTATTCTCTCTGGCTGGCATTCCGCCGTTCGCCGGTTTTTACGCCAAGCTCGAAGTGCTCACCATTTTGTTGAATACCGGGCGGGTCTGGCTGGTGGTGTACGCGGTGATTCTGTCGGTCATCGGCGCTTTTTATTACATCCGCATGGTCAAGGTCATGTACTTCGACGCCCCCACTGCGCTGTCGGCCAGCCGCGCCACTGGCGTGGGTGGTGCGCGTGCGCTGCTCTCGCTCAACGGCCTGGCTGTCCTGGCGCTTGGATTGATGCCCGGCGGACTGATGACGCTGTGCTATCAAGCCATTGCCAATACCCTGCATTGAAAGGTCTTCATCATGCAAACTTCCGCCGCCTGGCTGGTCATCGTGCTGGCATTTGTTGCCGCCAACCTGCCCTTTGTCTCCAATCGTTTTTTTCTTGTGTTTCCGCTCAAAAAGACCCCCAAGTCGATCTGGCTGCGGCTGGCTGAGCTGCTGATCCTGTTCTTCGTCGTAGGCTTCATTGGCCGCGCGCTTGAGGCGCGATTCGGGCAGAACTATCCGCAGCAGTGGGAGTTCTACGCCGTGTCGCTCGCCATGTTCCTGGTGCTGGCCTTTCCGGGTTATGTGCTGCGGTACATGGTCAAGCGCCATCCGGCGCCCGGCCGCGCATGAGTGCCGATCCGGCGCGCGTGCC
>JAQTVS010000009.1 GCA_028706735.1 Thiomonas sp. | reverse complement strand
TCCCCCAGATAAGCCGCCCGCACGCGCGGGTCGTGCAGAAGCTCTTGCGCCGGGCCGGTCATGGTGACCTGGCCAGAGTCCATGACGTAGCCGCGGTCAGCGAGGCCCAGCGCACGCTTGGCATTTTGTTCGACTAGCAGAATGGTCACGCCCTGCTTTGAAATGTCTTCGACCACTTCGAAGATTTTGTCGACCATGATGGGTGACAGCCCCATCGACGGCTCGTCGAGCAGCAACACTTGCGGACGACTCATCAACGCGCGGCCCATGGCCAGCATCTGCTGCTCGCCGCCCGACATGGTGCCGGCGAGCTGGTCGCGGCGTTCCTTGAGCCGCGGAAAGATGCCGTAGACCTTGTCGATGTCGCTGCCGATTTCCTTGTCCTTGCGGGTATAGGCGCCCATCTGCAAGTTTTCCTGAATGGTCATGCGGGTGAACACGCCCCGGCCTTCCGGCACCATGCATAGGCCCTGCCGCACCAGGTCAAAGGCGCCCTGGCCATTGATGGTGCGGCCGGCGTAATGCACTTCCCCATCCGTAATGGGCTGCAGGCCGGTGATGGCCTTGAGCGTGGTGGTCTTGCCCGCGCCGTTGGCGCCAATCAGGCTGACCAGCTCGCCCTTGCGCACTTCGAGATCAACCCCCTTGACCGCCTGGATGCCACCGTAAGAGACGCGCAGGCCCGTGATTTTGAGAACAATTTCGGACATGCTCAGTGCTCCCCCGCGCCCAGATAGGCTTCAATGACTTTTGGATTTTTCTGCACCTCGGCGGGCACCCCTTCGGCGATGATCTTGCCGTAATCCAGCACGGTCACGCGGTTGCACCAACCCATGACCAGCTTCACGTCGTGTTCGATGATGAGGATGGTGCGTCCGTCTTTTTGAATCGCGGTGAGCAGTTCGCGCAATTGCAGTTTTTCGGTAGCATTCATGCCGGCGGCGGGCTCGTCGAGCGCCAGCAACTGCGGGTCCGTGGCCAGGGCGCGCGCGATTTCCAGGCGTCGCTGGTCGCCATACGACAGCGTGCGTGCTCGGAAATCGGCATAGCGCTCAAAGCCGACATAAGCGAGCAGTTCACGCGCCCGTTCATGGATGGCCTTTTCTTCCGCCTTGAAATGCTTGGTGCGGAACACCGCGCCGATCAGCGCACTCTTGGTGCGCACATGCCGCCCGACCATCACGTTTTCCAGCGCCGTCATGTCCGGGAACAAGCGAATGTTCTGGAAGGTGCGCGCAATGCCCTCGCGCGCCACCTGATGCACGGCGGCCGGCTTGTAGGCCTTGCCGGCCAGGATGAAATCGCCCGAATCCGGCGGATACAAGCCAGTGATGACGTTGAAGAACGTGGTCTTGCCAGCGCCGTTGGGGCCGATGAGGCCGTAAATCTGACCACGGTCGATCTGGATGCCGACATCATTCAGAGCCTGCAAGCCACCAAAGCGTTTGGACGCGCCACTCACGCGCAGAACAGTCTCGGTCATTGCACTGCCCTCCTGTCAATACTTGCCATCCTCCCCGAGGGAGGAAGAGCGCCCCCTTCGGGCGGCCGGGCGGCGGCGCTCATGCCTTGCCTCCTTCCTGCAGCGGAGTCGGCAGTTTGGTGAAGCTCTTGCCATGCTCCGGCGCCGGCCACAGTCCCTTGGGACGCAAAACCATGATCACAATCATGGACAGCGCGTAGATGAGCTGGCGCAGGATGCCGCTGTCGATATATACATGGCCGAACAGATGCTGCTGCCAGTCGGAAATAAAGCCGGTGTAGCGCAACGCTTCGGGCAGCACCGACAGCAGCACTGCCCCAAGGATCACCCCGGGAATGTGCCCCATGCCGCCGATCACCACCATGGCCAGCACGATGATGGACTCCAGCAGCGAGAACGACTCGGGCGAGACGAAGCCCTGAAAGGCCGAGAACATCACCCCGGCCACGCCGCCAAAGGTGGCGCCCATGGAGAAGGCCAGTAGCTTCATGTTGCGGGTGTTGATGCCCATGGCCTTGGCGGCGATTTCATCTTCGCGCATCGCCATCCATGCGCGGCCGATGCGCGAATCCTGCAGGCGATAGCTCAGGATCACGACAAACACCACCAGCACCAGGAACAGGTAGTAATACTGCGCCACCGAGGGAACGGTGAAGCTGCCGATATCGATGTTCTGGTTCAGATCCCAGCCGAACAGGTGGATGCCGTGAATGCCAGAAATGCCCTGCGGGCCGTTGGTGATGTTGACCGGCGCGTTCAGATTGTTCATGAAAATGCGGATGATCTCGCCGAAGCCCAGCGTGACGATGGCCAGGTAGTCGCCGCGCAGCTTGAGCACAGGCGTGCCCAGCATGATGCCGGCGCTCGCAGCAACCGCCGCGGCCAGCGGGACGACCAGCCAGATCGAGACATCGAAGCCGTTGGGAAACATCGCGCCCAGCGCATCAAAGTTGCTCGTGAGCTGGTTCGAAGACAGCAGCGCGTACAGATACGCCCCCACCGCGTAAAACGCGATATAGCCCAGATCGAGCAGGCCGGCCAGGCCGACCACGATGTTCAGGCCGAGAGCCAGCATGATGTAGAGCATGGCGAAGGCGGCAATGCGCACCCAGGCGTCGCCTGCGATCTGCAGCACCATGGGCAGCGCGATGAGCGCTGCGGCGCCCGCAATGATCCAGACCCAGTTCTTTTGCTTGTCCATGTTCGTTCTCCTCAGGCGCGATCGGCCACGCGCTCACCCAGCAGGCCTTGCGGGCGCAGCGTCAACACCAGAATCAGCACGATGAAGGCGAAAATATCCTGGTAGTTGCTGCCGAACACCCCGCCGGTCAAGGTGCCGATGTATCCGGCGCCAAGCACCTCGATCAGCCCCAACAACACCCCGCCCAGCATGGCGCCGGACAGATTGCCAATGCCCCCCAGCACTGCCGCGGTAAACGCCTTCAAACCCGGCGTGAAGCCCATGTAGAAATTGG
The DNA here is from genome assembly GCA_028706735.1 of Thiomonas sp. Taxonomy (GTDB): domain Bacteria; phylum Pseudomonadota; class Gammaproteobacteria; order Burkholderiales; family Burkholderiaceae_C; genus Thiomonas. The sequence continues at coordinate 17,698 of JAQTVS010000009.1, read as the reverse complement.
CCGTGGCGAAGTTGGCGAACCACATGACCCCGGCGATCGCCGCCAGCATCGCGCCGATGACAAAGGCCGACGAAATGACGAAATTGGGGTTGACGCCCATCAGCGAGGCGACCCGCGGGTTCTCGGCGGTGGCGCGCATGGCGCGTCCCAGCTTGGTGTGGTTGACCAGCCAGGTCAGACCACCCAGCAGCACGGCGGTGACGACCAGGATCATGATCTGCACCGGGGTGATCACCACGCCGCCCATGTGAATGATGTTGCTCGGCAGCAGATGTGCGGGGAACACCTTGTAGTCGCGCCCCCAGATGATCATGGCCAGCGTTTCGAGCAGGATGGACATGCCGATGGCCGTGATCAGCGGCGCCAGCTTGGGCGCATTGCGCAGCGGCCGGTAGGCGATGCGCTCGATGAAATAGTTCAGAACCCCTGTCGCCAGCATGGCCGTGATGACCGCCAGCACGATCACCAGCCACGGCGCCAAGTGCGGCGCGAGATGTTCCAACAACTTGAACACGCTGTATGCCGTGAGCGCCCCGACCATCATCACATCGCCGTGGGCGAAGTTGATGAGGTTGACGATGCCGTACACCATGGTGTAGCCGAGGGCGATCAGGGCATACATGCTGCCCAGTACCAGACCGTTGACGATCTGCTGAAGAAAAATATCCATTCCTACATTCTCCTGACAAGCGGATGGCGAGTGAGTTGCGGCCAGACTCTTTTGAAGCGGCCGGGGTGAAACACATCAGCGACGCATAAACGAAACACGCAAGCAAGGTGCATGCCAAACTCGCCGCACGGTGTTGGTGCGGCGCGCTGAGGGATCGCTTGAAGGGCATTTGCATGCCAGATCCGCACGGGATCAAGCGTCCCATGGGAGTCGTGACGTCCGGCAAGAGCATGGCCGGACGGGTGCGTGAACAGCTTCATCTGGTTGTGTGGGGGCCGGGCTGTCCAGACCCCCTTGTTTTTGAGCTGGCGCGATGATAACCGCCTGCCTTGGCGTACTCTGCAGCGGGTCAACCCGCAGTCTGACGCAACTCAGTCTGCGGGGGGCTTCGGCGCCACACTGTCGCTTTCCGGCTGCAAAGCTGACACAACACTGCCGCGAGTATTGCGTTCCGCCAGATCTTGCAGCCTGCGGGCAATGCGCTCCTCCACCCCGCGCGAGGTCGGCTGATAGAAGCGCGGCGGCGTCATGCCCTCGGGGAAATACTGCTCCCCGGCGGCAAAGGCGTCGGCCTCATCATGGGCGTAACGATAGTCTTTGCCGTAGCCCAGATTTTTCATCAGCTTGGTCGGCGCGTTGCGCAAATGCAGGGGCACGGGCTGGGTGCCGGTCTCCTTGGCAAAAGCGCGAGCAGTGTTGTAGGCCTTGTAAACCGCGTTCGACTTGGGCGTGACCGCCAGATAGACCACGGCCTCGGCCAGCGCCAGCTCGCCCTCGGGACTGCCCAGACGCTCATAAGTTTGCGCGGCATCGAGCGCGAGAGTCAGCGCCTTGGGGTCGGCCAGGCCGATGTCTTCCACCGCCATGCGGATCAGCCGCCGCGCGAGGTAGCGCGGATCTGCGCCACCTTCGAGCATGCGGGCGAACCAGTACAGCGCCGCGTCCACATCCGAACCCCGCACCGATTTGTGCAGCGCCGAGATCAGGTCGTAGGTTTGATCGCCGCCCTTGTCAAAGCGCAGCAGCGTGGCGCCCAGGGTCTGCTCCAGAAGGTCGGCAGTGAGTTCTTGCTGCCCGGCGCGCTGCGTGGCCTGCAGCGCAAGCTCCAGCGCGCCCAGCAGGCGGCGGGCGTCGCCGTCGGCATGGCGGATGAGGCGCTGCTGCGCTGCGGGCGCGATTGCCTCGACCCCGCTGCCGGGCAGCACCCGCTGCATCAGGATGAGCAGATCGCCTGCATCCAGCGGCTCCAGCACATACACCACGGCGCGGGACAGCAGAGCGCTGTTGACCTCGAACGACGGGTTCTCCGTGGTGGCGCCGATGAAGGTGAACAATCCGGACTCGACATGCGGCAGAAATGCATCCTGCTGGCTCTTGTTGAAGCGGTGCACCTCATCGACGAACACGATGGTTGCGCGGCCACGCAACTGCGCGGCCTGCGCCTGCGCCACGGCATCGCGGATGTCCTTCACCCCGGCGAGCACGGCGGAGAGCGGCAGAAAATCGGCATCGAAGGCATCGGCCATCAGCCGCGCCAGCGTGGTTTTTCCCACGCCAGGCGGCCCCCAGAACAGCATGGAATGCAGCCTGCGGGTTTCAAATGCCACGCGCAGCGGCTTGCCCGGCCCGAGCAGGTGGCGCTGGCCCACGACCTCGTCAAGTCGATGCGGCCGCAGCCGCTCGGCAAGCGGCGTCTGCGCGGCTGGCAGACGCAACCGCGCTGGCAGTTCCGCGTCGTCGAACAGGCCCGGGCTGCTTTCCATGTCAGTTCGCGCCGGGCAGCCCCAAACGAACTGAGCCCCCCTCGGGGGGCATCGAGCAAAGCGAGCGTGGGGGCTGTTTCATCCTAAGGCTGGCGGATGACTGACGCACCCTTGGGCGGCGTGAAGCGAAAGCTGTCTGCGGCCAGCGCCGGGTTGCGCACGATCGCTGTGAATCGCATGGTGGAGACTTGGCCGAACGCATCGCGCAACTGCAGCTCGGCCACTTCCGGGCCCTGCGGCGTGGCGCGCAGGCCGATGCGGATCCAGTCGAAGTTGCTGTCCTTGGATTTGGGCGTGGCCTGCACCCACTGCAGACCGCTGGTGTCTGGCTGGGCCTGCAGGGTGAAGAGCTTGGTGAGGTCAGCCCCGGCGAAAATGGCCGCCGGCGTGCCCTTGAAGGCCTGCGTCACCGGAGTGATGGTGACTTGATCGAGGTCGTGGTCATAGGTCCAGAGCTGCTTGCCGTCGCTGACGATGACCTGGGCGTAGGGCTTGGTGTAGTCCCAGCGAAACCGGTCGGGACGCTCGAAGGCGAACTGGCCGGACGCCGGCGCCTGCGCCGGGCCTTTGGCGTTGCTCACAGTCTGGGTGAACTGGGCGCTGCCACTTTTTGTCTGCTGCAGCCACTGCTCCAGCAATTGCACCGAGCTTGCCGCAGCCGCGCTGGGCAGCACCGCAGCAAACAGGCCGCAGCCGAGAAGCATTCCGGCGAGGACAGCGCGCCCGCGGGCGATCAGGGTCATCATTTAGTTGTCTTTCTCGAATGAAGCGAGTCAAGGTGCAGCGCAACAGCGCGGGTCATTCCGCCCGCACCGGCGCCAAGATGTCGCGGTTGCCGTTGGAGGTGAGCGCGGACACCAGGCCCGACTGTTCCATCTGCTCCAGGAGTCTGGCAGAACGGTTGTAGCCGATGCGCAGATGACGCTGCACCAGAGAAATCGATGCCTTGCGGTGTTGCAGCACGATCTGCACCGCCTGGTCGTAGAGCGGGTCGCTCTCGGCGTCCGAGCCGCCCGCGCCGCCCACAGCGCCCGCCCCATCCAAGTCTTCCTCGCCCGTGAGAATGCCGTCGAGATAGTTCGGCCCGCCCCGGCTCTTGATGTCTTCGACTACGCGGTGCACCTCGGCATCGCTGACAAAGGCGCCATGCACCCGCTGGGGCATGCCGGAACCTGGCGGCAGATAGAGCATGTCGCCCATGCCCAGCAGGCTCTCCGCGCCCATCTGATCGAGGATGGTGCGCGAGTCGATCTTGCTCGATACCTGGAAGGCCATGCGGGTGGGAATATTGGCCTTGATCAGCCCGGTGATCACGTCCACGCTGGGGCGTTGGGTAGCCAGGATGAGATGGATGCCCGACGCCCGCGCTTTCTGCGCCAGACGGGCAATGAGTTCCTCGATCTTCTTGCCCACCACCATCATCAGGTCGGCCAGTTCGTCGATCACCACGACGATGTGCGGCAGTTTCTCCAGCGGCTCGGGCGCGTCCGGTGTGAGGCTGAACGGGTTGGTCAACGGCTCCCCGCGCGCCTTGGCCTCCAGCACCTTGGTGTTGTAGCCCGCCAGATTGCGCACGCCCAGCTTGCTCATGAGTTTGTAACGCCGCTCCATTTCGCCGACGCACCAGTTCAGCGCCTGCGCCGCCTGCCGCATGTCGATCACCACGGGCGCAAGCAGATGCGCGATGCCGTCATACACGCTGAGCTCGAGCATTTTCGGATCGATCAGAATCAGCCGCACATCGCCGGGTTCGGCCTTGTACAGCAGGCTCAGAATCATGGCGTTGACGCCCACCGACTTGCCTGATCCGGTGGTGCCCGCCACCAGCAGGTGGGGCATCTTGGCCAGATCGGCCACCACCGGGTTGCCCACGATGTCCTTGCCCAGGCCCATGGTCAGCATCGAGGCGGCTTCGTGGTAATTGTTGGAACCCAGAATTTCCGACAGCTTGATGGTCTGGCGCTTGGCATTGGGCAGCTCAAGCGCCATGGTGTTCTTGCCCGGAATGGTTTCGACAACCCGGATGCTCACCAGCGACAGGGCGCGCGCCAGATCGCGCGACAGGTTGACGATCTGCGCACCCTTCACACCAGTGGCCGGCTCGACTTCGTAGCGGGTGATGACCGGGCCGGGATAGGCCGCCACCACGCGCACCTCCACGCCGAAATCCTTGAGCTTCTTCTCGATCAGGCGCGAAGTGAACTCCAGCGTCTCATGATTCACCGCTTCCGCCTGGACGGCGGGCGCCGCGTCGAGCAGGCTCAAGGCCGGCAGGGTTGAATCGGGCAGTTCATTGAACAAGGGTTTCTGCTTTTCCTTGAGCACCCTCGGCGACTGCGGCACGAAGGACACCGAAGGCTCGATCAGCACCGGCGCGAGCACCTCGCGCTCCTCCACCAGAGGCCGCTGCAACTCGACCTCCTTCTCACGCTCCTGCGTGGCCTGCTGACCGGCCAGGGCATCCTCTTCACGGCCTCGGCGTTCCCTCTGCCAGGTCCACAGCCGCTCGATCCAGCCGCCCAGGCGCTCTGCCGCGTCCGCCCAGGAAAAATGTCCCACCCAACTCAGCGCAAACAGGAACACGGCCAACAGCACCAGCGTGCCGCCTGTGTTGCCCAGCAAGGTATCGATTCCGCCGCCCAGCGCATGTCCAAGCAAGCCGCCGGCTTCTCCCGGCAGGTGCGCAGCAAGGCTCCAGAGCCGGGTGGACTCCAGCGCCGCACTGGACAGGGGCAGCAGCAGCACCCCGGCAAATGCGGCGACCGGCCGCAACTTTTGCCAGCGGCTGGCCGCCTCTTCGGCCTCGCCCGTTGACGGCGCCCGCTGGGAATTGCGCCACATGCGCAGCACGCCATACAGTCCCAGAGGAATCAGCCAGAGCGCCGAAAACCCGAGCAGAAAATAGGCCACATCCGAAAACCACGCGCCCAGCACACCCACCCAGTTGGCAACAGCGCCACCAGTGCCGGAACTGGACCAGGAGGGGTCGGACTTGTGAAAACTCAGCAGACTCAGGCTCAGCAAAATCCAGCCGATGAATGCAGCGGTCAAACGGACTTCCGCCGCAAAACGCTGCAGACGGCTGCGCGGTTCAGGGCGCAGAGAACTCTGGGAGGGGCGACGTCGGGTATCGATTTTCGGCATACATCACAGCAATGTGGCGAGATGCTCGCGGATCAGCATGGTGCCGTCCTCGCGCTCGACCACAAAGCCTTGCTGTTCAAAGTCTTTCATCACCCGGCTGACCATCTCGCGCGAGGCGCCCACCATTTTTGCCAGATCCTGGCGCGACAACTTGTTGCGGATGACATGCTCCTCCTGCATCTCGTCCGTCAGTTCCATCAGCGCGCGCGCCACCCGGCCATAAACATCCATCAACGCCAGAGATTCAATTTTTCGATCGGCGCGGCGCAGACGCAGCGCCAGGCCGCGCATGATGGCAAAGGACATGCTGGTGTTTTCCGGCAGGCACTGCAAAAACGCCACCCGGCCCAGCATCATCACGTCAGTCTGCACTTCCGCCTGCACCGTGGCGGAATGCGGCTCGCCGTCAATCAGGCTCATCTCGCCGATATAGTCGCCCGCATGCAGCACGGCAATGATGACTTCGCGCCCCTTGGCGTCCACGCTCAGCACGCGCGCGCGGCCTGACAGCAGAATGAACAGCGCATTGGACTTGCTGCCCTGCTCGACAATGTTTTCACCGCGCTTGTAGCGCCGCTTGACGATGGACTGCGAAATCGACCAGGCCTGCGATTCGGTGAGCACGGCAAACAACGGCACGCGCCGAACGAGGTCAATATCGGTGATTTGCGACATCAGTATCTCCAGTTGCCGGGTTTTCCGGACTTTGCACAGAGTGGGGGGTGCGGATCAACGGTTTTCCGCGCGCATCGCGCACCGGTTGCCCAGCCCTTCTAAAATCTTAGTGATTCTGTCGCGGTGTTGAACACGTTTGGCTTCTCAGCCGAACACGGCCAAACCCGCATCATCTCCCAATTCAAGCCTCCAGTTTCTCACACATCATGACAACCAAACACGCCAAAGTGCTCATTCTGGGGTCCGGCCCCGCCGGTTACAGCGCGGCGGTTTACGCTGCGCGCGCCAACCTCCAGCCCCTGCTCATCACCGGGCTGGCGCAAGGCGGCCAACTGATGACCACGACCGAAGTCGACAACTGGCCGGCCGATGTGGACGGCGTGCAAGGCCCCGACCTCATGGCACGCTTTCAGGCGCATGCCGAGCGATTCAACACCGAGATCGTGTTCGATCACATCCACACCGCGCATCTGAACGAAAAACCCATCCGCCTCGAAGGCGACAGCGGCGTCTATACCTGCGACAGCCTCATCATCGCCACGGGCGCCTCGGCCAAATACCTGGGCCTGCCCACAGAAGAAGCCTTCATGGGCAAGGGCGTGTCCGGCTGCGCCACCTGCGACGGATTTTTCTACCGCAATCAGCCCGTCTGTGTGGTGGGCGGCGGCAACACTGCGGTTGAGGAAGCGCTGTATCTGGCCAATATCGCCAGCAAAGTCACGGTCATCCATCGCCGCGACAAGTTTCGCGCCGAGCCCATTCTGGTGGACAAGCTCATGGCCCGCGCCGCCGAGGGCAAGGTCGAGCTCAAACTGTGGAGCGAGTTGCAGGAAGTCCTGGGAGATGCCAGCGGCGTGACCGGTGTGCGCATCCGCAACACCCAGACCGGCGCGAACGAAGATATTGAACTCAACGGCTGCTTCATCGCCATCGGCCATCAGCCCAATACCGACATTTTCAAAGGCCAGGTGGACATGAAAGATGGCTACATCCTCACCCGCGGAGGCAGCGAGGGCATGGCCACCGCGACCAGCGCGCCGGGCGTGTTTGCCGCTGGCGACGTGCAGGATCACATCTATCGCCAGGCCATCACCAGCGCGGGAACCGGCTGCATGGCGGCGCTGGACGCGCAGCGTTTTCTGGAAAGCGCCGAGTCCTGATCGGCTTTCGCGCCACGCCTTCCAGACCGAAACAGATGCTAGGCGTGGACAGGCAAGTCTTTCAGGCTATAATCTTTAGCCTTTGTTCTACACAATTTAGAGGTGCGCCATGGCACGAGTATGCCAAGTGACAGGTAAAGGGCCGATGGTCGGGAACAATGTGTCCCATGCGAACAACAAGACCAAGCGCCGCTTCCTGCCCAATCTGCAATATCGCCGTTTCTGGGTGGAGACTGAAAACCGCTTCGTGCGTCTGCGCGTAACGAGTTCCGGCCTGCGCACCATCGACAAAAAAGGCATTGATGTCGTCCTGGCCGAGCTGCGCTCGCGCGGCGAAATCTGATCTTGCCTTCCATCCCGGACTGACCCTTAGAACTGCACGGAGCCCACTATGGCAACCAAAGGCGGACGCGAAAAAATCAAGCTGGAATCCTCTGCGGGCACCGGCCATTTCTACACCACCACAAAAAACAAGCGCACGACACCGGAAAAAATCGAAATCATGAAGTTCGATCCGGTTGCACGCAAGCATGTGAGCTACAAGGAAGGCAAGATCAAGTAATTTTGATCTGCTCTGCTTTCTGTTGCTTTACCGATCCGCTGGATCTGCCGCAAAACGGCAAGGTCGGCGGATTTTTTCATGGGCGCCTTTCATGGGGGCCTCTTGGGCGACTCTTTGCATGCGCCATCAAAATGGCCCGGCGCTCATCTCCCGGGCCATTCTCTGATGCGCGGTGCGGCCCTGACCCTGACTGGCCCGGAAAACCTTCCGCCCCACAATATCAATGCACTGGCGTGTAACGCCGCAGACGCAGAGAGATATCGCGCAGCGCCCCCACGCCGCTCTCCTCCGCGTGATGACACCAGTCCTGGAGCTTTTGCCTGAGTTGCTCAGCGTTCAGATTGGTCTGCTCCCAAACCGACTTCAACTCCTCGCGCATGTGCAAGAGTTTGCCAAGATTGGGGCTGGCATTCGCTGCAGCGTCCACAAGGGCGCGCGAGCGTTCGCACAAAATGTCGCGCTCCATGCCAATCCAGCGCCTGGCCGCGCGCAAGGCGGGCTGATTGCCTGCACCTCCCTGCTCCGCAGCGCGAGCAAGTTCTGCCTTGAGCGTGGCCTTGAGCCCTGCGGCGTAACGCGCCATCAATTCATAGCGGTTGGCGATCACGGCTTGAAGCGTGAGTTGATCCACCTCGGCCCGCAGCTCTCCAAGCCTGAACTGCGGCGGCAGCTTGCGCGGCTTGGCGAGGCCCAGCCAACTCAAGGCACGGATGTACGCCCAGCCAATATCGAACTCCCACCACTTGACCGACAGTTTGGCCGAAGTGGGGTAGGTGTGATGGTTGTTGTGCAACTCCTCGCCGCCGATCAACACCCCCCAGGGAGAAATATTGTGGCTGCTGTCGCGGGCGGAAAAATTGCGGTAGCCCCACCAGTGCCCTAGTCCGTTGATGACGCCTGCCGCCCAGATGGGGATCCAGAGCATCTGCACCGCCCACACCGTGGCGCCGACCGCACCAAACAAGAGCAGGTCGAGAATCAGCAGCAGCCCCACGCCTTGCCAGACATAGCGGGAATAAATGCGGCGCTCCACCCAGTCGTCCGGCGTGCCGTAACCGAACTTGCTCAGCGTCTCGGCATTGCGAGATTCGGTGCGGTACAACTCGGCGCCGCGAAGCAAAACGGTGTCGATGCCCCGCGTGACCGGGCTATGCGGATCGTCAACCGTTTCACATTTGGCATGATGCTTGCGGTGGATGGCAACCCATTCCTTGGTGACCATCCCGGTGGTGAACCACAACCAGAAGCGGAAAAAATGCGAGGCAAGCGGATGCAGCTCCAGCGCGCGGTGCGCCTGGGCGCGGTGCAGAAAAATCGTCACCGCTGCAATCGTGATATGCGTGGTGATCAACGCAAAAAACAAAATTTGCCACCATGTGGCCTGCAGCAAGCCGTGCCCAGCCCAGTTCAAAAATACATCAAGCATGAGAAACTTTCAGACTGATACAGCGAAGTTGAAACCCAGCATTGGGCAAACACAGCTTGAATTATCCGACCAGCCTCGCCTAGCGCGTTCAGGGCAAACGCGAAGTCCTTGCGGGCCAGTCAAGCCTTATTGCGCAAGTTGCGTCGCGTCCTGTTCCACGGCGGAATGCGCCGAGTGACGTTGCAGCACGGCAGCATAAAACCCGTCGGTGCCATGCCGATCGGGCAAGAGTTGTAGATCCCCTTGCGAGGTCAACCCTTCAGCCTTGACGCCTTGCTGGCTCAACACCGAATCCGCCGGAACACGCTCGAATTCGGGATGCGCGGCGAGGAACGCATTGACGATGCCGCTGTTCTCTTCCGGCAAAATGCTGCAGGTGGCATAGACCAGACGCCCGCTAGGCTTGAGCAAGGTGGACGCGGATTGCAGGATATTGGCCTGTTTTGCGGCCAACTCCACAATATCTTGCGGCTTCTGCCGCCATTTCATGTCAGGATTGCGGCGCAGAGTCCCCAGGCCGGAGCACGGCGCATCGACCAGCACCCGGTCGACCTTGCCCGCCAGACGCTTGACCCGCTCATCGCGCTCGTGGGCGATGGCCACCGGATAGACATTGCTCAGACCGCTGCGCAGCAGGCGCGGCTTGAGCTTGGCCAGGCGGTAATCGGCCACGTCGAAGGCGTAGAGCCTGCCGGTGCTGCGCATCATGGCGCCCAGCGCCAGGGTTTTTCCCCCAGCGCCAGCACAGAAATCCACCACCATTTCGCCGCGGCGCGGCGCCAGCAGCACGGCCAGCAACTGACTGCCTTCGTCCTGCACTTCCACCCAGCCTTCGCGGAACACGGTGAGATCCTGCAGCGCGGGTTTGCCTTCGAGCCGCACGCCCCAGGGGGAGTACGGAGTGGCTTGCGCCGGAATTTTCAGGCGGGCAAACACGTCGAGCACGGCTTCTCGCCGGGTCTTTTGCACATTCACCCGCAGGTCCAGCGGCGCCGGGCGCAGCAGCGCTTGCGCCAGCGCGGGATATTCGTCGCCATACTGTTGTTGCAGGGCGGCGGCCAGCCATTCGGGCAGACTCCAGCGCACCGCTTCGGGCAGGGCCATGGCGTCCTGTGTCAACAGGCGTTTGCGCCATTCCAGTTGCTCGGACGAAAACGCGGTATGGAGCGACGCCGCATTGCCCGACCAGCCGAGAATCGCCAGCCGCAGCTCCATTGCTCCGCCAATGCTTTCGTCGCTTGCCGCCAGGGTCTGAAACAGGCGCAGATGCCGCAAGACCTGATAAACCGTGTCCGCCAGAATCTGACGATCGATTTTTCCGAGCTGCGGCCGGGCGCGGAAATGGCGCGACAGCACGGCGTCGGCTGTGGCGTCGAACCGCAGCATCTCGCGCAGCACGTCGCGCGCGGTGTAAAGCAGATCACGCGGTTTCATGGCGCACTTTCAGGATAAATGTTCGGAAGCTGGCAGGATGCGGGTGCGCAAACCATCGATTTGCACCCGATCTTCCAGCAAGGCACGCACCACGGGCGGATAAATGCGGTGTTCTTCAGCCAGCACCCGCGCGGCGAGGGTTTGCGGCGTGTCATCAATCAACACCGGCACAATCGCTTGCGCCAGGATCGGGCCATGATCGAGCGCGTTGCTCACCAGATGCACCGTGGCCCCATGCCATTTCACGCCTTCTTCCAGCGCACGGGCATGAGTGTGCAGGCCGGTGAACGCGGGCAGAAGGGATGGATGAATGTTCACCAGGCGCCCGGAGAAACGCTCGACAAACGCAGCGCCCAGTACCCGCATGAAACCACATAACGCAATCACGTCGGGATGCAGCGCTGCGATGGCGTCACCCAAGGCCAGGTCGAAGGCCTCCCGGCTGGCGAAATCGGTGTGCGCGATGACCTGCGTGGGCGCCCCAAACGTATGCGCCAGATCCAGGCCGGCTGCGTCAGCCCGGTTGCTGATCACGCCGCGCACGCTCTCCAGCCAGCCCTGCTCGCGCGCAGCCTGGAGGATGGACTGCAGGTTGCTGCCGCGCCCGGAAATGAGAAGAACCAAATTTTTCATCGGCGGGCAGTGTAGCCGTGACGGCGCACACGGCCGCTTCGCCCAGCATGAATAATGGCGGTTTTCCTTCTTGATCGTTCCGATGAAATGTCCTTTCTGCCAAAGCGCCGACACGCAGGTGATTGAAACCCGCGACGTCGAAGACGGCACCGCACTGCGGCGGCGGCGGCGCTGCGGCCAGTGCGACAAGCGCTTCACCACCTACGAGCGCGCCGAAGTCAGCTTTCCCGTGGTGGTGAAAAAGGACGGCCGCCGCACGGACTATGACCGCGACAAGCTGCGCGCTTCCTTTCTGCTGGCGCTGCGCAAGCGGCCCGTCAGCGCGGACGCGGTGGACACGGCCATCGGCCGCGTGGAGCAATTGCTGCTGCAGAGCGGCGCGCGCGAGCTGCCGTCCACCCAGATCGGCAGTTGGGTGATGGAGGAACTGCGCGGCCTGGACAGCATCGCCTATGTGCGCTTTGCCTCGGTCTATCACAGCTTCAAGGACCTGAGCCAGTTTCTCGACGTGCTGCAGGAAATGCAGCCGCCCAGCGCCGCAAGCGCCAAACCCCGGCGCGGTAAAACGGCCTCATGAATTCAGCGGACGCCATGTTCAGCGACGACGAACAGCGCCACATGCGCCGGGCGCTGGATCTGGCGCGCAGCGCGATGTACCGCACCAGCCCCAACCCGCGCGTGGGCTGCGTGCTGGTCAAGGATGGCGTGGTGTTGGGCGAAGGCGCCACCCAGGCCGCCGGGCAAGACCATGCCGAGGTGCAGGCGGTGAAACAGGCCTGGGAGCGCGGCCACGCCGTGCAGGGCGCCACCGCCTATGTGACGCTGGAGCCCTGTGCGCATCAGGGCCGCACGCCGCCTTGCGCCGATTTGCTGGCGACGCAGGGCGTGCAGCGCGTGGTCGTTGCCCTGGCCGACCCCAACCCGCTGGTGGCGGGGAAGGGACTGGAACGGCTGCGGCAGGCCGGGGTGCAGGTGCAGGTCGGCCTGTTCGAGGCCGAGGCGCGCGACATCAACATTGGCTTCCTTTCCCGCATGGTGCGCGGCACCCCCTGGGTGCGCCTCAAGGTGGCCGCGTCGCTGGACGGCGTGACGGCCCTGCCCAACGGAGTGAGCCAGTGGATCACGGCCGAGGCCGCCCGGGCCGATGGCCACCACTGGCGCGCCCGCGCCTGCGCCGTGCTCACCGGCCTGGGCACAGTATTGGCGGACGACCCGCAGCTCAATGTGCGCGCCGTGAGCACGCCCCGCCAGCCGATTCGCATCGTCATCGACAGCCGCCTGGAACTGCCGGCCACCGCCCGGCTGCTGCAAAGCGCGGCGTCGCCGCTGTGGCTGGTGCACGCCCTGCCCGCGCAGGCCGCCGCGCCCCGGCTGGCGGCGCTGCGCGCAGCGGCAATTCCCGGTCTCGATCTTCAGGACATTCCCCTGCCAGCCGATGCCGGCAAGCCCGGCAAGACCGATCTGCGCGCGCTGATGACGGCGCTTGGCCAGCGCGGCATCAACGAGCTGCACTGCGAAGCCGGCGAGAAGCTCAACGGCTCGCTGCTGCGCGCCAACGTCGTCGATGAACTGCTGCTCTACCTCGCCCCATCCCTGCTCGGCCAAGGCGCCGGGCTGGCGGCGCTCGGCCCCTTTGCATCGCTCGCCGATGGCCTGCCGCTGCGCTGGCACGCGGTTGACCGCGTGGGCGACGACCTGCGCATTCTTGCGCGCCTCCCTTCCTCCTTTTCCATCTGACTCGCCATGTTCACCGGACTCATCACCGCAGTTGCCACCATCGCCAGCGCCAAGCCGCTAGGCGCCGACAGTCATCACGGCAAGCGCATCGCCCTGCGGGTCGATCCGCAGTGGCTGCAGGGCGTGCAGCTAGGCGACAGCATTGCCATCAGCGGCGCCTGCATGACCGTGGTGGACTTGCAGGCCGATGGCTTCGCCGTCGAAATCTCGGCGGAAAGCCTGGCGCGCACCACCGGCCTCGACATGGCGGGCGCACAGGTGAATCTGGAGCAGTCGCTGTCCTTGTCCACCAAGCTCGGCGGCCATCTGGTGACCGGGCATGTGGACGGCGTGGGACATGTGGCCAGGTTTGAGCAAGTCGGCGAGTCGTGGCTGCTGGAGGTGGACGCCCCGCCTGAACTCGGCAAATTTTTTGCCTACAAGGGCTCCATCGTGATCAATGGCGTGAGCCTCACAGTCAACCACGTTGAGGACTTCCCACAGCATTGCCGCGTGCGCATCAACCTCATTGCGCACACCCTGCAGCACACCAATCTGCACCAGTTGCAACCCGGCGCTGCGGTCAATCTGGAGATTGACCTGATCGCGCGGTATGTCGAGCGCATGCTGGGCGCCGAGCGAAGCAAGCACCATGTGTGAACTGTTCGCCTATTCCAGCCGCGTGCCCGCGCGGGTGCGGTTCGCCTTCCGCGAATTCGCCCGGCACGGCGGACCGCACGCGGCCAATCCCGACGGCTGGGGCGCGGCCTATTTCGACGGCGTGGACGCGCATGTGCTGCGCGAGGCCCAACCGGCGCTCTCCAGCGCCTTCGTTCCGGTGCTGGAGAAGCACGACTTCCACAGTCCGCTGGTCATCGCCCACATCCGCCGCGCCTCGCGCGGGCCGGTCGCGCTGGTGAACACCCAGCCGTTCTCCCGAGAACTGTTCGGCCGACGGCACATCTTCGCCCACAACGGCGACCTGCCCGACATCGACCGCGCCCTGCCGCTGGCGCACACCCCGCACCGCCCGATGGGCCAGACCGATTCCGAGCATGCCTTCTATGTGCTCATGCAGGCCCTCATCGCGCTCGATGCCGCAGGCGGCAGCGACGACCTCAAACGCCGTATCGAGGTGGTGTCCGGCTTCGCTGCCAGGCTGCGCGCCATCGGCCCGGCGAACTTCCTGTTCACCGACGGCGATCTGCTGTTTGCCCATGCCCACCGCCGCCTCAGCCATCCGGGCAACACCTGGGTTCCCGGCCTGCACCTCCTCCTGCGCGAGGCCGCCAGCGAACATCAGGTGCGCGCCTCCGGCCTGCACATCCAGGGCCGGGACGACAAACCCGCGCCCGCCGTCCTGCTGGCCAGCGTGCCGCTCACGCCGGAACCCTGGGAGCCGCTGCCCGAAAACACCGTGCTGGTTTTGCAGCAGGGCCGGCTGATTGCCCGTGTGAATTCCTGACCCAGCCCCGGCATTGTTCGGGTTGCAAACGGAAACAGCGCCAAAGCCCCCCGCTGATACAGTTGCTGCGCAGAAAATTTGCTGATCAAACCCAAAGAACACCGCATGAATATCGCACGTTCCCGCTTCATTCCCTTGTTTTTCCTGGCCTGGTTGGCGCTCGCGCCCCGCATGAGTTGGGCGCTCGGTCTCGGCAGCGTGTCGGACTGGGCCCAGGGCACTTGGAACACCGCCGTCAACACCACCGAACACGGCAAGGACGACCTGTATTTCAGCGGCTACACCTGGCACGATCCCGGCACCTACACCGCGGCAAAGCGCGCCACGCTCAATAAACACGCATGGGGCATCGGCTGGGGGCGCCACCAGATGGACGCGAATGGCAATGAGGACATGGTCTACGCCATGATCTTCTCCGACTCGCATTGGAACGCCGAGCCCGTGGTCGGCTATGCCCATCAATGGATGTTCAACAACGACGCCCCGGTGGGCTTCGGCCTGGGTTACACCCTGGCGGTCACTTCACGCGCCGACATTTTCAACAACATCCCCTTCCCCATCGCTCTGCCCATTGCCTCCATCCGCTTTGGCAAATTCTCGATTTACGGCACCTTCATCCCCAAGGTCAACAACAAGCTCAACAACGGCAACGTCGCCTTCTTTTTCGGCCGGTACGACTTCTAACCTGGGACCGGCAGGCACACACGGCGATGTGCTTTTAGCTTTTAGAATGGCTGGTTTTCCGCAGCAGCCTGCCCATCATGTCCCTGTCCCCCGTTCCAGACATCATTGCCGAGTTCAAAGCCGGGCGCATGGTCATCCTGGTGGATGAAGAAGACCGCGAAAACGAAGGCGATCTGGTCATCGCCGCCGAGCACATCACCGCGCAGAGCATCAACTTCATGGCCACGCATGCGCGCGGCCTGATCTGCCTCACCCTCACCGCACAGCGCTGCGCCCAGCTCGGCCTCAAGCACATGGTGGAGCACAACGGCTCGTCGCACGGCACCGCGTTCACCGCGTCCATCGAAGCCGCCGAAGGCGTGACCACCGGCATCTCCGCAGCCGACCGCGCCCGCACTGTGCAAGCCGCCGTGGCGCGCAACGCCCAGGCCAGCGACATCGTTCAACCGGGACACATCTTTCCGCTCATGGCCGCCGAAGGCGGCGTGCTGATGCGCGCCGGGCATACCGAAGCCGGCTGCGACCTCGCTGCGCTGGCCGGACTGGAGCCCGCCGCTGTGATCTGTGAAGTGATGAATCCCGACGGCAGCATGGCCCGCCTGCCCGACCTGGAACGCTTCGCCGCTGAACACGGCCTGAAGATCGGCGCCATCGCCGACCTCATCGAGTACCGCAGCCGCACTGAATCGCTGGTGCAGCGCGTGGGCAAACACCCCATGCAGACGCCATTCGGCCCCATGCAGTGCGTGGCCTACACCGACCGCGCCGGCCACGGACTGCATCTCGCGCTGGTGCATGGCGACCTGACGGCGCAATCCGCGCCGCTGGTGCGCGTGCACGAGCCGCTGTCTGTGCTCGACCTGCTCGACACCACCAGCCGGCGCCACTCGTGGAATCTGCCGCAGGCGCTTGCCCGCATCGTGCGCGAAGGCGTCGGAGCGGCCGTGCTGCTCAATTGCGGCGAATCAGCGCAGCAACTGGGCGCGCAATTCCAGCATCTGCTGCAGCCCACGCCCACGCCGCCCAAGACGGGCGTCACCGCGCTGCGCGATTACGGCATCGGCGCGCAGATCCTGCGCGATCTCGGCGTGCGGCAGATGCGCCTGCTCGGCCACCCGCGCAAGATGCCGAGCATGGCGGGCTACGGGCTGGAGATCGTCGGCTTCGAATCCGCGCAAGACGGCGCCCCCGCCTTCACGCCCGACGCGTAAGCTGTCGCCTTTCGCGCCGCTGCTGCGCGCCACCTCCTGTCCGCACCCACGCCATGCAAAACGTCCAGAACCGCATTCTTTCCGAACAACTCGACGGCCGTGAGCTGCGCGTCGCCGTAGTCCAGGCGCGCTTCAACACCGCCATCACCGACCGCATCACCCAGTCCTGCCTCGACGAGCTCGAGCGCCTGGGCGTGAACGAAGATGACATCGGGCTCTACACCGTCCCCGGCGCACTCGAACTGCCGCTCATGCTGCAGGCGCTGGCCGAGAGCGAGGCGTTTGATGCGCTCATCGCCATCGGCTGCGTCATCCGCGGCGACACCTATCACTTCGAGGTGGTGTGCAATACCAGCGCCGCGGGCATCAATCAGGTCGCGCTCGACTACAACATGCCGGTGGCCAACGGCGTGCTCACGGTGGACAACGAAGCGCAGGCGCTCGAGCGCATTGACAAAGGCGCCGAGTGCGCCCGCGTCGCGGTGGAAATGGCCAACCTGTTCATCGACATCAGCACAGACGAAGACGAGGCTGCATGACTGCACCGGCCGCCCCCAAGAGCGCGCGGCGCAAGTCGCGCGAACTCGCGTTTCAAGGCATTTACGAGTGGCTGCTCGCGGGCAGCGACACTGGCGCCATTGAAGCCTTCCTGCACGAGCGCTACCCCACCATCAAGCTCGACGACGACCACTTTCAGTCCTTGCTGCATGGCGCGCTGGCCGAAGCCGGGCCGCTCGACGCGCTCATCCAACCGCACATCGATCGCCAGACCAGCGCGCTGTCCCCGGTTGAGCACGCGCTGCTGCTGATGGGCACGTTCGAGCTGCAGCGCCACCTCGACGTGCCTTACCGCGTGGTCATCAACGAAGCGGTCGAACTCGGCAAGGTCTATGGCGGCACCGACGGCTACAAATACGTCAACGGCGTGCTCGACCGCATCGCCGCGCAGTTGCGCCAGACCGAAGTCGAGTCGGCCAACCAGTCGCACCCTCAGGCGCAACCGTCCTCCACCGACTTCAGCCCGCCGCCCAACCCCTACGCGCATGTGCCGGTGAGCCGCAAAGCCAAGACCGCGCCGCGCCGCGTGGCGCCGCGCAGCGGCAGCCATCCATCCGGCACGCGCACCCCGCGCAAAGACTGAACCGCACCGACCCC
>JAQTVS010000248.1 GCA_028706735.1 Thiomonas sp. | reverse complement strand
CTGCTCACCAGCCTGCCAGGCGGGGTGCTGGGCTTTCTCATCGTGGTCAACATCCTGGTGTTCGTGCTGGCCTTTTTCCTCGACTTTTTCGAGCTGTCCTTCATCATCATTCCCCTGCTCGGACCCGTGGCCGAAAAGCTGGGCATCGACCTGATCTGGTTCGGCGTGCTGTTGGCGGTGAATATGCAGACCTCGTTCATGCACCCGCCCTTCGGCTTCGCGCTGTTCTACCTGCGCAGCGTTGCGGCCAAGGACGACTACACGGATAAGGAGACCGGCAAGCGCATCGCCCGCGTCACCACCGGGCAGATCTATT
The DNA here is from genome assembly GCA_028706735.1 of Thiomonas sp. Taxonomy (GTDB): domain Bacteria; phylum Pseudomonadota; class Gammaproteobacteria; order Burkholderiales; family Burkholderiaceae_C; genus Thiomonas. Next base: position 4,530 of record JAQTVS010000248.1, on the reverse strand, counting down.
GGGGCGCCATCCCGTTCGTCATCATCCAGATCATTATGGTGGCTCTGATCATTGCCTTCCCCGGCCTGGTCACCAGCGGGCTGGGCCATCATGCTGAAGTCGACATCGACAAGGTGCAGATCATCGGGCCGTCGGATGACAACAGCTATGAGTCCATCGTCCCGCCGAGCTTCGGCGGCTCCGAGACGGCGCCGGCCGATGGCGCCAGCGCCCCGGCAGCGGCCGAGGAAGACCCAGCCGCCGCGGTGATGCGCGCTCTTCAGAACGATCAACCAGCCAGTGCAGCGTCGAAATAGCGCGGTTGGCGCCATCGGCATAGGGGGCCTCCATGGCAGGAGGCCCCCTGCCACACCACCCGGCATGCGGGTCCGCACCGGGCGGTTCGAGTGTTTGAGGTCTTGAGCGCATCCCATGCCCCTGTCGGTGCGCAGCATTCGCGGAGAAACGGTCTTGCGCTACAAGGTGAATGACCGCGCCGAGATGACCGACAAAGCATTGGTGCGAGCACCGCAGCGGTGACAGCCGCTGTGGCGCGAGCCCGCCTGAGAGCCTGGTCCGGGGATCGTCGACGATGGTGAACACAGTGATGCGCATCCCGTTCATGCGATCGATTCAAATTCAACGACGCCCATTGCGCTGCCATTCATTGACGGTCTTGGAGCAGAGATGGCGATGCGCAAGCGAGATGATGACTTGGTTGTTGATTCCAATCGAATACTGAGCCACTTGCAGGGTGTCGGGCAGCGCATGCACCTTGCGCTCGATCGTCGCGGTGCACACGCCCGACCCGGCCGCGCAGGGTGCGCAGCGTCTTGTGCATGCGCTTGTACTGCTTGACGTGGGCGTAGCGGCCGACCTGCGTGGCCAAGCGTGGCGCCTCGCAGTTGTCGTTCTGCCGCGGGGTGATGCCGCCGTCCTCGGCCAGCTTGACCCGGTGCTTGCGGGCGCGCTCGAGCAGTCGGCCATCGATGGGATGGGCGATGGCCTTGGGCATCACCGTGGTGTCCACAGTGACCCGCTCCACACGGCTCTTGCTGATCATGCCGGCCTTGCGCGCCGCCTCGATGGTCAGCGCCAAGAGCGTCTCGACGCCTTCCTCGCCGATGCACATGCTCCAGCGCGTCAGGCTCGACGGGTCGATCGGCAACTCGGTTTGCAGGTCGTCCCCGCCCGTGAAGAACTGCCAGCAGGGGTTCTCCAACCAGGTGTTCACCACGCCGCGTCGGAAGCGTCGAACGCGTGCTGCAGGTACAGCAACCCGCCGACCAGCCGGGGAGGGAGCGCCGGGCGACCGCGGTCCGAGAGGAAGCGAACCGCGAAGCTGCGGTGAATCTCGGCCCAGCCGATCAGTGCGGCCAAGCGCACCAGCGGATGCATCAGGTTGATCTGCTCATCGAGCCGCTGCCGGAACAGATCAGCAGCGGCGCCTAAGGAGAGTGCGGAGCCATCGAGACCTCGGCAAAATTTGCAAGAAACCAGGGCCAGCACAAAATAAGAAGGCTGCCAATCCAGAACAGAACCGAAAATTTGCTAAAATTACTATATAAATCAACAGATTGAGAGTTTTTCATGGCCGACTAATAAAGAGATGGGGCCATCATGGGCATGCTGAAATCTCAATCGGATATTCTCTTTGACTCAAACGGCAGCAATGTCGAAGCGATACGCCTTTTTGCTGTGCGCACGACCAGCCTCATTGAACTGGAACACATGGTGCGCGATGGTCGCGCCGCGCACCGCCGCTGAACAGAAGGTCACATTGCGGGCTTACTGAGGCCGCATCTCCCGCCGCACTGGCAATTACTCGACGAGTTTTTCGAGCTTGGTTTTATCGAAGTGCTCGGTGCGCATCGCTTCCGGCGGGCACGACTCGGCAGGGCAGACGCCGTGACGCTCAAGCGCCTGCCAGAGCAAGGCCACCTGATGTTCGAGCTGCGCAGCGTGGTCGATCAGGCCCAACACGGCGCGTGCTTGCGGATCATCACCGCTCTGCGTGACCGCATAGGCGGAGAAGCCCATCCGTGCGGCGGCCGCTTCGCGCTGCTGCTCCACGTCTTTCTGAATGATGCGCGCCGGGTTGCCCACCGCGGTGGCGCCCGCAGGAACCGCTTTGACCACCACGGCGTTCGAGCCGATGCGCGCGCCCTCGCCCACGGTGAACCCGCCGAGCACCTGCGCACCTGCGCCCACCACCACACCGGTCTCCAAGGTGGGATGCCGCTTTGCGCCTTTGTAGAGCGACGTTCCACCCAGAGTGACGCCTTGGTAGATGGTGCAGTCGTCTCCGACAACTGCGGTCTCTCCGATGACGACACCCATGCCGTGATCGATGAACACACGTCTGCCGATGGTGGCTCCGGGGTGGATTTCGATACCGGTGAACCAACGCCCCCAGTGCGAGATCCAGCGCCCCAGCCAGTGCCAGCCGCGCGTCCAGAAAGCATGTGCAACACTGTGGAACAGCAAGGCGTGCAGGCCGGGATAACAGGTGACGACCTCCCAGGTGGAACGCGCGGCTGGGTCGCGCTCCAGGATGATCTGGATGGTTTCACGCAGTCGTTGCAGCATGGGTCAATCTCTTGGTGACGTATTCAAGGAAAGTTCAGTGTATTGAAGGGGCGAAAAACCTGCCCGGCTGGCGCCTCAGCGCGGCAGCGCCTTGCGCAGAATGGCGGCGCACACGCCACGCAAAATCTGCACTTCCTCGCGCGACAACTCGGCGCGTGAAGCCAGGCGCCGCAAACGCGGCAGAAGCTTGCGCGGCGCACCTGGGTCGAGCACCTCCAAGGCGAGCAGGGCCTGCTCCATATGGGCCAGCAAGCCCTCGACTTCGCCTGCCGTCGCGGCAACGACCTCGGCTTGCGCAGGCTGAACCGCATGCACTCCCACAGCCTTGCGCCATTCCCACGCGATCACCTGCACCGCCTGCGCCAGATTGAGCGAGGTGTAAGCGGGGTTGGCGGGAATGCTCAGCAGCACGTCGCATCGATACACGTCCGCGTTGCTCAGGCCAAAGCGCTCGCTGCCAAACACGAAGGCCACGCGCCTGCCCTGCTGCGCGCTGCGCTCGGCGCAATGCGGCAAGCAATCCGGCGTGCGCAGCGGGGGGCCAAAGTCGCGCACGCGTGCTGACAAGGCCACCACCAGCCCGCAATCCGCCACTGCGGCCGACAAATCCGGCTGGATTTGCGCCTCCTGCAACACATCCTCCGCACCGCTGGCAAATGCCACGGCCTCCGGCTGCGTCAGCACATCGGCAAAGCGCGGCGCGACAAGGCGAAGGTGGCGGAATCCCATGTTCTTGATCGCGCGCGCAGCGGCGCCCACATTGCCTGGATGGCTGGCGCCAACGAGGACGAAAACCGTCTCGTCCAGCCTGTGGGCAGACACCGGTTGCACGGCGTCGATAAAATGCTCTTCTTTCATCTGTTCTTTGTCACTTCCCGAATCTCTCGCGCCATTGTCGTTGCTGGCGCCCAGGACACCATGCACCCCATGCTTAATGTGGCCGTTCGCGCAGCGCGCGAAGCCGGCAAAATCATCAACCGCGCGAGTCTCGATATCGATCTGCTTCGCGTTGCGCAAAAAGCCGCCAACGATTTTGTCACCGAAGTCGACCGCGCCGCCGAGCAGGCCATCATTGATGTGCTGCTCAAAGCCTTCCCGCAGCACGGCATTCTGGGCGAGGAAACCGGCAATGCCTTCGGCGATGCAACATCGGAGTATCAGTGGATCATTGATCCGCTCGATGGCACCACCAACTTCATTCACGGCATGCCGGTCTATGCGGTCTCCATCGCCCTGGCGCATCGCGGCATCGTGCAGCAGGCCGTGGTGTACGACCCGACGCGCGATGAGCTTTTCACTGCAACCCGAGGCGCCGGGGCGTTTCTCAACAGCCGCCGCATTCGCGTTTCCAACCGCGTGCGCCTCGAAGACAGCCTCATCGGCACCGGCTTTCCGTTCCGCAAGAACGACGACATCGACACCTACCTGGACATGTTCAAACTCGTGGCGCAACGCTGCGTCGGCCTGCGCCGTCCGGGCGCAGCCGCGATCGACCTCGCCTATGTCGCCGCAGGCCGATACGACGGGTTTTTTGAAACCGGCCTCAAACCCTGGGACATCGCCGCAGGCAGCCTGCTCATCACCGAGGCCGGCGGGCTCGTGGGCAATTTCGCCGGTGACGGCGATTTTCTGTTCAATGGTGAAGTGCTGGCGGCCACGCCACGGGTCTACGGCCAGCTTGTCGGATTGCTGCAACCCTACTCCAAAGTCTCCCTATCAAAGCCTGACGGAGAAACCAAGACGCAACCCGCCTCCACAGCTGATGCACAAATCACAGCACTGAGCGGCGCAGCCGCAAAGAAAACGATCGGCACCCTGGCAGTGCCCGGCGACAAACGCCCAAAAACCATGCCGCGCCGCATCAAGGCAAGCTATGTCGCCAAGCCGAAACCGATTGAAAAGTCCTCTCCTCCATCTGTCTACAAGCCAAGGCGCACCAAGGAATAGTTTTCCAAGTGATTT